>JBBRLW010000034.1:0-10546 GCA_038231115.1 Bacteroidia bacterium | reverse complement strand
TCCTGCTACTTCTGATGCCAGGTGTGGAAGCAAGCGCTCAGCCTTTGCAATCTGATTCCGCCCTCCTGAAAATTATCACACAGCAGGAAGCTGATTCTGCTACACAGAGTCAGGCACGATCCGAGTTTAGCCTTGTCCAGAAGATTCTCAGCGATACAGCCGATGCACTCAAAGATGATGGTATCAATGAGTTTCCCCGGGAACAGTCTGCCCTGCGGATACTCCGGCATCCGATACCTCGATATTACAGCTACATGATTTTGCTCGTGATTGCCATGCTGACACTGATCAGCTTTCTTGAGCCTGGATATTTGCAGAACCTCCTTAAATCCCTCATCAATACCGAAGAAGTATTTATCCTGTATCAGGAAGGAAAATTCGGCTACGACCTTGTAAGTCTGCTTATTGACATGACGTCTATCATTACTTTGAGCCTGATCACTCATTTTCTTTTTTTTGAGGAGCTTGATATAATATATCCCTGGGTCTTAGTGATCTGTACAACAGCCTATTACTCCAAAATTATGCTTGTCAATTTCTTCGGAGTTACATTTTATGGCCCTGATGAAGCCCTGAAGCACGTAATTTTACAGCTGAGCTTTATGCGGGCTATTGCGCCCTGGATATTCCTCGAAACTGCCTTTGTGATCTATCAGCCCTATTTTATTCCAGAAAAAGGACTTGCCTTGCTGTTGGGAACAATAGTTATTGCAGGCATCTTATGGCTGATTCAAATTGCGCGGAGCTTTCCGGCTTCGCGATTGGGCGGGATACTGTATCTTTTTTTCTATCTTTGCACCGTTGAAATTAGCCCAATACTGATTTTAGCGAAGGATATTCCCTTTAGGAGTTTTTAGTGAATGGAGAACAAGGTTAAAACTGTCCTGATAACGCAGCCCGAGCCGGCAGACGGTAAATCCCCCTTTTTCGAGATTAAGGAAAAATTCAAAGTCTCATTTACATTCCGCTCTTTTACGCAGGTGGATCCAGTCTCTGCGCGTGATTTCAGGAAGGATAAGGTTGAAATTCTTAATTATACGGCGATAATACTTTCAAGCAGAACAGCCATTGAGCATCTGTTCCGCCTGGTTGCTGAAATGCGTATCGAGCTTCCTGCGGAGATGAAGTACTATTGTGTCACGGATGGCATTGCGCTGTATCTCCAGAAATTCATTACCTATAGGAAAAGAAAGGTATTCTATCCCAAAACCAAAGAGCAGGATATATATGACCTGCTGATGAAGCACAAGAACGAGAATTATCTCTTGCCATGCTCTAATGTAGCACAGAATGAGATTCTTGATTTCCTGAAAAAGAACAGCCTCAAGTATCAGGAAGCAGTGATCTACAAGACCGTATCAAGCGATTTATCCGACCTTGCTGAGGTAAAGTACGATGTTCTCGCATTCTTCACTCCGACGGCCATCAAGTCTCTGTACGATAACTTCCCTGACTTTATCCAGGATAAGACTCGCATTGCGGCCTTCGGAACCCTGACCAAGCAGGCCATCATTGATGCCGGACTGCGTCTCGATATTGAAGCACCTACACCGGAAGCTCCTTCCATGAAAATGGCTCTGGAGAATTATATCAAGAAGGCGAATAAGTAGCTTAAATAGGCACTTCTGCCTATCTGACAATATCTCTATCCGGCGTCTCATCCTAATTTATTGCCTAAATCTTGTCCGGCTTATACATTCATATTCCCTTTTGCACGAAGGCCTGCATCTACTGCGACTTTCATTTTAGTACCAATCATGGGAGGGTAGGGGAAATGGTCTCCGCCATAGCCAATGAGGCCCGGGTCCGCGCCGATGAGCTATCCGGACAATCCTTTGAGACTATCTACTTCGGTGGAGGAACTCCCACCACACTCAATCCACTGCAATTGGATGAGATTCTGAATGCTATACATGCTTCATACAATGTTGTCCCAAATCCCGAATTGACTATTGAGTCAAATCCGGATAATCTTTCGCGGGAATATCTCGATCAAATTCGCAGCCTCGGATTCAATCGCCTCAGTATCGGATTACAATCCTTTCACAACCGCGATCTGGCTTTTATGCACCGCAGCCATCGGGAAGCTGATAATATCCGAGCCGTAAAATCAGCGCAGGACGCAGGATTCGATAACATCAGCGTTGATCTGATTTATGGAATTCCCTGGCACTCAAAGGCAGACTGGCAGCACAATCTGGATCAGATAGGAAAGCTTCAGGTGCAGCACCTCTCCGCATACGCGCTTACCGTTGAGCCAAAAACAGAGCTGGACATCATTGTCAACAAAAAAAAGCTCCTCGCTATGGATGAAGACAAGTCTGCACAGCACTTCCTTCAGCTCCGAAGCTGGGCCAGAGCGCAGGGAATTTTCCCGTATGAAATCTCCAATTTTGCGTGTCCGGGATTTCATTCCCGCCACAATTCTGCCTACTGGACAGGTATTCCCTACCTGGGACTCGGGCCGTCGGCACATTCATTCGACGGAAAAACCTGCAGAAGCTGGAATATCTCCAATAATGCGAAATATCTTGCAGAAGCGGCAGGGACACGTAAGTCTGAACAGCTTGGCTCTACCGATCTATACAATGAGTATATCATGACCGGTCTCCGCCGGAGCGAGGGCATTTCCCTGGAAGAGATTACGCAACGATTCGGAATCACTTTTCATGATTTTTTCAAGAACGAATCGGTTCTTCTCTTGAAGGATGGGAGGCTCGTGCACTCAGATAGGGAGAGAATTATCATTCCAGAAGCCCATCTATTCCAGGCAGACGGAATTGCCTCGGCCTTATTCATGATCTGAGGGGGATGGAAAGGGAATTCTACATATATTTTTCTCAGAAAGCTTATTTTTCCCATTTAAGAACAAAAAAAGTCACGAAATGTTTGGAATCCCCGAAAAAATTCGTTTATTTGTTGCTTCAAAACTCTACAAAGGCTGAATGAATAAAGTATTACTGGCTGGGCTGCTCCTCTGGATGGGATGCGTATCGCGTGTTGAGGCTCAAAGAGACCCTCAGTTCACGCAGTATATGCTGAACAAGCTGAACTATAATCCTGCTTATGCAGGTATGGCTGGTAATCAGGTGTGCGCCACACTTCTATACCATAATCAGTGGACTAATTTCAAATCCACCGAGGATGACTCCAAAGCTCCTATCACTCAAACATTCAATATCCACGCTCCAATTCCTATTGGAAATCAGGAAATTGGAGTAGGTCTCCATATTGTCAATGACGGACTCGGGTACG
The DNA here is from genome assembly GCA_038231115.1 of Bacteroidia bacterium. Classification (GTDB taxonomy): domain Bacteria; phylum Bacteroidota; class Bacteroidia; order CAILMK01; family CAILMK01; genus JBBRLW01. Next base: position 7,291 of record JBBRLW010000034.1, on the reverse strand, counting down.
AGAAGCGCATCGGAGCCATGGGATCCATTGCCTACCATAAGACGTATAAGTTTGCCAAGGTTTCCGGAGGATTGAACTTCGGATACAATCAGGTCACTCTTGATGGTAAATGGAAAACGCGTGATGACAACGATCCATCTATCAGTTCCAAAAAGATCAGCAGCGGATTATTTGATGTTGGAGCAGGGATATATCTCTCTGATCCAAAGTGGTATGCGGGACTTTCTGCGAATCACCTGACTCAACCTGCACTCGGCTGGACAACTACCAAAGGAAGCTTTGTCCCAAGAGTATATTACCTCATGGGAGGATATAACTACCACGTCAACAATACCAAAGTTGACATCCGCCCGGGAGCGCTCATCAAATACGATGGAGCCAAGACCCAGGTAGATATCCACACCATTGTACAATACGACAATAAATATTTTGCAGGACTGAACTACCACACCGGAGATGCGATTTCTCTGATTCTGGGAATGCAGTACGGACATATTACAGGATCATACTCGTATGACCTCACGGTATCAGATGCGCGTCCATTTGGAGGCAAGCATGAGTTTCTTATCAAATATTGCTTTGATCTGAACCTTCTGCCTAAGGAGCTTAACCATCACGTTGATCCGAGATTCCTGTAAAAAGTAAGGTTTACACAATAATTGTTATTGGAAAACCGTTAATATTAATTATTTTCGCAATAAGTTTATCAAAATTCAGAACGATACTATCAAGTATAAGACGGCTATGCTAAGGAAGACTATGAAAATGAATTTTTTCACAACTACGCTCGGAGTATTCTCCATCGCGTTAGTGCTGGGAAGCTGCGGCCTTAAGGGCAGCAAAGGGGAGCTGACCGGTGTTCAGGGGCGCAAGCCCTGGTATCACCCGCAGCCATTCGGGACAGTATATGTTCCTACGGGGACATTCCAGATGGGTCAATCAGAACAGGATATCCTGGGCTCTGTGACAGCCCGTCCGAAGCAGGTCTCTATACAGGCCTTCTTCATGGATGATACCGAAATCACAAATAACGAGTATCGTCAGTTTGTTCAGTGGGTACAGGATTCTATCACCAAGACAACGCTTGATGGAGATTACATGATCCAGAGCGAATCGGCGGATGGAAAACCAAGAGTTGACCAGAACAAGAAGCTTGACTATGGTGCTGATGATGTTAAAGAAGGCATTAAGCCACTTCAATACTCTGAAGAGGATAAAGTCGGAATTCAAAACTCATTTGATACCCGTAAGGTATTATATGAATATAAGACATTTGACCTTCAGGCTGCTGCATTGTACTCTAATAAAATGAAGCCTAAAGCAAGGAAGGAATTTATCCACTCTGACAAGACTGCGATTTATCCGGATACCTTAGCCTTCATCCGTGACTTTACCTACTCATACAATGATCCGATGGCTCAGACTTATTTCTGGCACCCGGGCTATGATGATTATCCGGTAGTAGGGGTGGACTGGAAACAGGCCAATGCCTTCTGCTGGTGGAGAACTAACTTCCTCAATAGCTATTACATCGAGAATGGTGATCCGGAAGTAGATCCATTCCGTTTGCCTACGGAAGGTGAGTGGGAGTATGCCGCTCGTGGTGGACGCCGCAATAGCCCATATCCATGGGGAGGACCCTATACAAGGAACTCACGCGGATGTTTCCTGGCTAACTTCAAACCCCTGCGTGGTGACTATATCTCGGACGGTGGATTCTATCCTGTGAAGGCTACATCTTACTTCCCTAACGATTATGGACTCTATTGTATGGCAGGTAACGTTGCAGAATGGACTTCCTCTGCATACGATCCTTCTATCTACTCTCAGGAGCATGACAAGAATCCGGATTATCATTACGAGGCAAAAGATACCGATGCACCAAGTCTGAAGCGTAAAGTTATACGTGGAGGATCCTGGAAAGATATCGCATATTTTTGCCAGGTATCTACCCGCTCTTACGAGTATCAGGATACAGCAAAGTCATACATCGGATTCCGTTGTGCGCAGACTTACATGGGACGTTCAATCAAAGACAGATAGTCCTGTAAACAATCAGTTAATAAACATTTAAACAATAACAATACGAGTATCAGCTAATTAGTGGACTCTAAATAACATTTAAAACAAGAAGAAGAAAATGTCTAAAGGAAAAAGTTTTTTTGAAAGTAGGTTGTTCAAAAATGGAATGAACAAGATTTACGGAATCGGGGCAGCAGTAGTAATCCTCGGTGCGATGTTTAAAATCCTTCACCTTGAAGGAGCTAACCTGATGATCGGTGTTGGTTTGACAACAGAAGCGATCATCTTCTTTATCTCTGCTTTCGAACCGATCCACGAAGAGCCGGATTGGAGCCTGGTGTATCCAGAGCTTGCCGGAATGGATCCGACCAACAAGAAGAAAGGTGACAACAAAGGGATTGTTAAATCTCTGGATGATATGATGGCAGAAGCCAAAATTGAGCAGAGCATGATCAACAGACTGGGAGATTCTATGAAAGGACTCACAGATAACGTGAATAAGCTTTCAACTGTAGGAGACGCTGCTATGGCAACCACTACGTACGCTGCTAAAGCTAATGAGGCTGCTGCGGTAATGACGAAGCTTAACACTTCTTACAACACTGCAATTGATGCCATCAACAAAATTGGCCAGACAGGTGATGTGTCCAAGAACTACTACGATACTGTGGCTTCGGTTACAGGCAAGCTGGCTTCTTTGAATACGATCTATGAGGCAGAGCTGAAAGAGTCTAACAACCATATCAAGCAGCTGAACCAGTTCTATGGCAAACTTGCAAAAGCAGTAGAAAACCTCAGCGGTGCTGAAGATTCTACCCGTCAGATGAAAGAAGAGTTCGGAAAACTGGGCAAGAACCTGGCTTCCCTCAACAACATCTACGGAAATATGCTGAGCGCTATGTCCACGCCAAGACAATAATCAGGATTCCTGAAACGTTTTATATATATCTTTCACAAAACATTAAAAGACAGTTAGAAGCTGAAATAATATGGCAAAAGGGAATCCGAATCGACAGAAGATGATCAACATGATGTATCTTGTGTTGACGGCACTGCTGGCACTGAATATATCCAAGCAGGTATTGAAAGCATTTGAGCTCGTGAACAACGGACTTGAAAATACAAACAAAGGGCTAACAGGTACTAATACGGCTACTTATGAAACTTTCACCAAGCAGTGGGAGCAACAAAAGGCCAAAGCACAGCCTTTGTATGATAAAGCTCAGAAAGTTAAGGCTGAGTCTAAAGAACTCTTTGATTACATCGAGAACATGAAGACTGAGCTGGTTACCAATCCTAAATATGGTAACGGATACGAGCATCCTGAAGAAAAAGCGGATCTCCGCAATCAGGATAACGTAGAAGTAGGCCAGAAATACTTCGGCGCTGATAAGGCAGTCGGAGGTTTGGCTAAAGGTGAAGAAATGCGTTCACGTCTTCAGAAGTATAAGGAAGATATGAAAGTCCTTGTACCTCAGGTAAGCACGGAAAACATTGATACAGAAAAAGAGAAGAAAGAGAAATCAGGTGGTGAAATGGTTACCCGTAAATGGGAGGAGTTTTATTTCCTGGAGTATCCGCTCATCTCGAATATCACGATGCTTAACCGTTTCCAGAATGAAGTTAAAAACACTGAGGGTAACCTGGTTAAATATCTTCTTTCTCAAATCGGAGCAACGGATTATAAATTTGATAACCTACGCGCTATTGTTTCTGCAAAGAATCCGGTAGTATTGGAAGGTCAGAAATATGAGGCTGAGATATTTCTCGGTGCCTATGACTCCAAGTCCAATCCGGACATCATTGTCAACGGTGCAGCATCTAAAGTTGAAGATGGGATGGCCAAGTATTCTGTCGGGGCAACCGGACAGGGTAACAAAAAGCTGACTGGTGATATCATCGTGAAGAATCCGGCTACGGGTGAAGTGAAGAAATATCCGTTCTCTCAGGAGTATCAGGTATTCCGTGGATCCGCTGTAATCTCTGCTGATAAAATGAATGTAGTGTACATCGGACTGGATAATCCAATCTCTGTGTCTGTTCCTGGATTTCCTCCGGATAAGATGGTCGTATCCTGCTCAGGTGGAGCTATGACTGGTTCTAACGGAAAGTATGTTGTTCGTCCTACGGATAACATCGCAGTTAAAGAGTGCGTGATAAACGTATCTGTGAAAGCAGAGAAAGGTGTCCAGAAAATGGGTGCTGCATCATATCGTATCAAAACCGTTCCGGCGCCTAAAATCAAATTTGGAGCTAAAGAAGGTGGTAAGATCTCTAAAGTGGAGCTTTCAGTACAGACACAGCTTGTTGCTGCTCTGGAAGGTTTCGTCTTTGAAGGTGTGAAATATGATATCCTTGAGTGGACTTACTATTACGTTGGTAAATCAGGTGGATCTAAATTCCAGGAAGGCAACCCGAAAGGGAAGATCATTCCACAGGAGTTGAAAACTCTGATCTCCAGCGGACGTTCCGGAGATATCATCTCAATCAACCAGATCCGTGTTATGGGTCCTGATGGTAAGGCGCGTACCCTCGCTTCCGGACCATCTATCATTGTACAATAAGAAAGGTTTATCTTTTTAAAATATCAAAATGAAGAGAGTATTTCTGTTTATGTTGACTGCTGCCCTTAGCGCTACAGGTGCTATGGCTCAGCAGGCCGCTACAGGTGCTGCGGGTGGAGGTAATGCTCAAACCGCAACTGATGGCCGCTTTCTGGAAGAATATAATTTCACGAAGCTGGAAGTCAGAGAGCGTAAGGTTGTTCCTTATGCTTCCCTGCGCGATGCAGACGTTGTTTATGCGAAGATTTTGTATCGCGTAATTGATGTCCGCGAAAAAAAGAATCTTCCCCTCAAATGGGAGAAAAACCCGATGTGGAGAGTTCTTAAAACTGCTGCTGAAGCGGGCGAAGACAATGGTTACGGAAAAATCAGAGTGTATAAATCTGACTCTCTCATCAAAGAAAACGCCCTTACTGTTCAGAAAGTAAGAGAACTGGGTTCAGTTAAAACTACGATTGATTTTCCCATTGATCCGGATGATCCCGATCGCGTAATCCAGAAGGATACTATTATCCCTTTTGAGTGGTACAAGATCGTAAGATACCGTATCAAAGAAGAGTGGATATTCGACAAACAGCGTTCAGAGTTTTTCTGCCGTATCATTGGAATTGCTCCAACGTATGACAAAGAAATCCCTGGATCCGATGTTGTAGTTCCTCTCGATCTCTGCTGGTTTGATTACAAAGATCTACGTCAGACTTTTGTAACGCAGGAATTATTCAACCGTCAGAACGATGCCATGCGCCTTTCTTACCTCGATTTCTTCGAGTATAGATTGTTTAGCTCATACATCACTGGGGAGAGTAATGCCATGGCTTACGAGACCATCATGGATAATCCCGAGTTTAAAGATAATCCTATGGCAGCCCTTTATGAGTCAGAGCGTATCAAGAACGATCTGTTCACATGGGAGCATGACCTCTGGGAATACTAATATCTCCTGATATATAAATATAGAACAGCCCCGCAGATTATTTCTGCAGGGCTGTTTTGTTTGGAGGCGGGCTGTTTATTGCTGTCCCGTGCTGTAATTTGCCTCTTGTAAATGGATAATCGTCCTATAGGCATATTGGATTCAGGTATTGGAGGCATGACCATTGCGGCTGCGGTCAACCGATTGCTACCGCATGAGCGAATCGTCTTTTTCGGAGATACTGCCCACCATCCCTACGGAGATAAAACCCGACACGCTATTGCGCACTTCTGCGAGCGTATCGTGGAGTTCCTCCTCAGCCATAACTGCAAGCTCATTCTGATTGCCTGTAATTCCGCCTCTGCGGCTGCTTATGGACATCTGATGAAGAAATTCGGCCACCAGATTCCCATTCTCAATGTCATTGATCCGATTGTGGACTGGGTGATTGAGCAGGATCGGTTTCGAAATATTGGTGTGCTCGGTACGAAGGCCACAGTGACCTCCAGGGTATATGCCCAGAAATTTGCCCGACTGGCTCCCGACCTTAAGGTGATACAGAAGGCAACTCCGCTTCTTGCTCCCATGATTGAGGAGGGATTCTTCAATAATAACATCTCCCGTACTGTCATTAACAGCTACCTGTCTGATACCAAGTTGCAGAATATAGACGGGCTTATCCTGGCCTGTACCCACTATCCGCTTATCAAAGCGGAGATCATGGAGTACTACTCCGGAAAGGTCGAGGTAATTGACAGTACGGATGTGATTGCTCAGGAGGTATCAAACAGGCTGGAGGTCAGTAGTTCTTTCGCAGACGCTGATGTCGCCATACCCGATCAGCATTTCTACGTCTCGGATTTTACCACTTCTTTTCAGAAGGCGACGCAGATATTTTTCGGACGCAGCCTCAAGCTTGAGGAGAAGCTCATCTGGGAGTAACGATGTACTAATATCGGTCATTTATCCGATTGCCTTCTACTGCTTATTAGGCAAACTTTGTCCTGATTATCCTATATCAAGATGAAGTGCAGAAATCAGATTATTTTATTGTCCCTGGCTTTATTAAGCCTGAAGCCGCTTAGTGCCCAGAACTATTTTGACCGTCTGAAGCAAAAGGCCCAAAGCAAAATTGACCAGCGTGCCGATCGGAAAGTGGATCAGGCAATGGACAAAGAGCTGGACAATGCCGAGGCCGCAGCAAAGAAAAAGAAAGAGGCAGGTTCATCTTCTTCCTCCTCATCAGGATCATTCACTGATCCCTCTAAATATGGCAAAGTCATTATGACGCTGCCTAAGGACGACGTGGATAATTCTTCAGCTACCTACCTGCTTAATTTTCAGACGGTGGAAGTCGTCAATAATTCCCTGAAAGCCCTGATATACTATGGGGATAAGATGTATGATTATGATGGAGGGAAGCTGACTAAAAGTGCCGTTGCCTATCAATATAATGCGCCTATGGTGCATCAGTTCCGTTCTGAAAAGGACCGGATGCCGGTGGATTTTTCAGAGCTTGATATGAAAGAAAGTATGCTCCAAACAGGCAAAGGTGTAGAAAGCGATTTTAATCCTGCCAAGCCTTATAAAGAGTGCTCTTTCAGGGGAAAGAAATTCGCTACTTATATTATGGCTAAGATGTCGCATAATGAGGATTCTTCTGTCATAGCCGTTGCAGGCATGCAGCCGGATAAAAAGTTTACGCTCAGTACTTCCAAAGGACAGGTAGTCGAGATTCCCGAGATGCCATACTATATACTGATGAGTCCAAATGGGAACAAGAGTGCCGCAT
>JBBRLW010000033.1:0-10735 GCA_038231115.1 Bacteroidia bacterium | reverse complement strand
TATGGACAAGGCTACAGAAAATGCGGATGAGCTCATCAGAGCACTGAAGCTACAATATAACAAAGAGCGCCAGGCATCGATCACCAAAGAGATCCTCGAGATCGTAGGTGGAGCAGCAGCATTAGGCAGCTAATAATACAATTGAACAAATTTTATAAGGCCATTGGATTATCCAATGGCCTTTTTTTATGCTCGATAGAATGTATGTCCATAAAAAATCCCCTTACTGGTGAGCAAGGGGATTAGCTTTGATATTCTGCAATGAGAAAAGTAAAATGGATGAAATTGGCTATTCATCCGGCATTCTGTTAATTATGGTATAGACAGCTTCGTATATAGGTATGCTGCAATATCAGATTTATATGCTTCATCACAAAATTATTGATTTTCAGGATGGCAGAGACGGTATCTACCGGCTTGTGTATAAATTCTTTACCACTCCATTTGCATCCCGACCAAGTGAGAATATAATCCTTCTTTATTGCGTAGCAATGCTTCATGGGAGCCTCCTTCAATGATTTCTCCCTGCTTGAGCACCAGTATTCTATCTGCTTTCCGGATTGTGGATAACCTGTGCGCAACGATAATAGATGTCCGCCCTACCATTAATTTGTCTAATGCTTCCTGAACCAGACTTTCTGACTCGGCATCCAGACTGGATGTTGCCTCATCCAGGATGAGTATCGTCGGATCCTTGAGGATAGCTCGGGCAATGGCAATGCGCTGACGTTGCCCTCCGCTGAGCTGGATACCGCGTTCCCCGACAATGGTATCGTACTTATCCGGAAAGCCATCAATAAATTCAGACGCATTGGCCTGATCCGCGGCTTTCTGAATTTCCTCCAGACTGGCTCCTGGCTTTCCATAAGCAATATTTTCACGAATCGATCCACCAAACAGGAGCGTTTCCTGCGGAACAATTCCAGTATTGGAGCGGAGTTCCTGATAATCAATAATATCTATGTTCCGCCCATCAATTAATATGGTACCGGAGTCTGACTGATAAAATTTGAGCAGGAGCTGCGTTATCGTCGTTTTGCCTGATCCGCTTGGGCCAACTATCGCTATCTTTTCTCCGGCATCAATGCTGAAAGTAATGTGCTTGAGTACTTCCACTTCATCACGACTGGGATAGGAAAAATTAACATCGCTAAATTCGATTTTCCCTTTGAATCTTAGCTTGTTGCTCGGTTTCTCTTCAATGGATGTTTCTACCGGTTCATCCAAAATTTCAAGGATGCGCTCCGAGGAGCCTATGGTCTTCTGAATCTGCGAATACAGGTCACCAAGTCCTCCTACTGCTCCGCCTATGAATGTCGTATAAATAATAAAGGAAGTCAGCTCCCCCACGCTTAGCTCTCCGTACATAACCAGACGCGCTCCATACCACAGCACCAGTACTATACCTCCGAATAATCCGGTAATTATAAAGCTGACAAATCCAGCGCGGTACTTGGCGACTTTAAGCGCCGTCTCCACAGTTTTGTCAAGTGCTGATTTATACCTCCGCACTTCCATCAGCTCGTTCGTAAATGCCTTGACTACTTTGATAGCCTGTAAAGTCTCTTCTACAACGATATTAGCCGAAGCCAGCTCATCCTGCTTCTGCTTGCTCAGGGAGCGGATAAAGCGTCCGAAGATGAATGCAATAATCACCATCACCGGAAACGTGGAAAGCATAAACAGAGTCAGCTTGGTAGAAAGAAAGAAAATGATGGCAACTCCGATAATCAGCGTCGCAATCTGTCGGAAGAACTCTGCGAGGGTAGTGGACATGGTATCCTGTAGCTGGGATACGTCATTGGTGAGGCGGCTTGTCAGCTCTCCAATGCGATGTGAATCAAAGTAGCTGATCTGAAGTCGCGTGAGCTTATTATAGATAGAAAAGCGCAAATCGGCAGAGACTTTCTCCGTGACGATGCTGAAAATGTATATCCTGAAATACGACAAAACTCCCTGGATGAGTAGAATGGCGCCGAGCGTCAGCGCTATCCGATTAATTTCAGACTCCTGAATTACTTTGGAAGCATCTACAAGCTTTCCCGTAAAAAGCGGAAATGCAAGCGAGGTCAGGCTGGATCCCAGAAGGAAGATGAGTCCTGTAATGAAAAGCGCTTTATAAGGTTCAATAAAACGATAGACTCTAAGACTCCTTTTTATATCCGCAATCCGGACTCTTTTTTTTGGCTTCTCTTCTGATGCGGGTGTGTTTGTAGCTGGGCGCGGCACGGTGGATGATGTTTAATGATCTGGTATATTGTTTAGACAGATCAATTGCTATTCAAAGTTAAATGATAAAGTAGGTATAACAAAAAAGCCTTGAAGCATGGCTCCAAGGCTTTTTATATTATTCAAAGCTATGTGTAACTATCTTTTGATGAACACGCGGTTATACGCCTGTCCGTTGCGATCCACCAGCTGCAATTGATACATCCCTACCGGTAGCTGATCAATATTGATGCTCTGTGTAGAAACAGCCGCATCAAGAACAGTTCTGCCGCTGATATCAGCAATTCTGGCTCTCACAATTTTAGAGTTTGCACTTTGGTAATTGAAGTTGAGAACACTGCTGGCAGGATTAGGATATATTTTAAGCGAAGCATTCTGCACTTTTGCTTCTTCTATACCATTGGCTGTATTACGGATAGAATATGAAATGGTATCTTTAGTACTGCCGTGTGGATCGTAAATAACGATTTTGATGCTCGGAGTCTTTGCCGTATTGCGCTTCTGCGTAATATCCAGGTCCAGAGAAGTGGAATCGTTCTGGGGAACATCCGAAAACTGGTAGCTTTCATTGAGATGCAGGGCTGCCGCAGATTTACATCCGTTGTTATCGCAGATATTGAGATCATAATCCGCTGTATCAAGATTATTATATACAATAATCCAATTCGGATTAATTGTCCCCAAAGAGGTATTGTGTATAAAATTCCGAACTTTTATATCAGACCCAAATTTCTTGGGAGCCAGTGTATATGATTTACTCTGAATGGTAAACTGAGCCTGCGCGGAGCCTAATCCGAATAAACAGCAGACTGAAGCGAATAGTATAAGTCTTTTCATAAAACAGAAAATGTGTTTCCTCAAATTTATCGATAATTAAGTAATATACAAAGCCTCCCGTCGAAATTTTATATCCGGTAAGCGGCACGCTTCAATCGGTCTGCAATAGCTCTCCCAAGGCCTGTCTCTGATATTTCTTCCGCTATAATCAGGTCTGCACCCGATTGATCTGCTTCACGCATCATTCCAAATAAGTTCGCTGCGGCTTCCGAAAGCTCTCCTGATGGGCTAAGAACAAAACATCGGAAAGCGCGCGGATACGATTTATGCAGCGAGATGACGCTTAATTTTTTCCCGTAATTTTCCTCCAGCAGCAATTCTATATCTCCAATCAGTAATTTTGTGCGGGGAGCATAGTGCGCATCAAGCTGTCCGGGTGCATCAGGTTTTGATGAGCTGCTGACTCTAATCTCAATAGTATCAGTAATTTGCCGGAGCTGCTCTACGGTAATGCCTCCCAGCCGATGGATAATGAGCTTGTCTCCTTCAAAACCCACTATGGTGGATTCTACTCCTACTGTGCAGTGCCCGCCATCGAGGATATAACCTATTCTATCTCCCAGCTGATCTGCAACATGCTGCGCCGTAGTCGGAGATATATATCCAAAGGGATTGGCACTGGGTGCGGCCAGCGGAAATAAGAGTCTGCTCAGTAGTGCCTGCGTCATCGGATGCGCAGGTATTCTTATCCCGACGGTATCAAGCCCCGAAGTAACAATATCCGGAATTATTTTATCTTTAGAAAGGAGAAGAGTCAAGGGTCCCGGCCAGAAGGCATCACATAGCTTCCAGGCCAGATCGGGGATCTCGGCGGCATACCTCGCGAGGAAATGTATACTCGGAATATGAACAATGAGCGGATCGAAAGAAGGACGATCCTTGGCTTCGAAAATGCGTGCTACCGCGACCGGATCGAGGGCATTCGCTGACAGTCCATAGACAGTCTCCGTAGGGATAGCTACTAATCCTCCGTTTTGCAGGATTTGCTCCGCTTTAATCAGGTCTGTACCTATTTCCGCACGCTTCATGACTGCAAAATTAGCCCTCTCGTGAGAATGTCCCCTGCGCTGATAAATTATAGCTAATTTTGTAGCTTCATTTTATTTTAATGGATAGGAATTCAATTATAGGTGCTATACTTATAGTACTTATTATGATAGGAGGGACCTGGTATTTTTCCCCTTCTAAGGAAGAGCTTAAAAAGCAGCATCAGGTAGAAGCGGTTAAGGCTGCTCAGGAAAAAGCGGATGCTGATCTGGTTCAGAATACGACTACGCTCACGGATAAAAGTGCTAAAAAAGCAGATTCTCTCCCGGGACTGTTTTCCGCATTTTCCGGAAAAGTAGCCAGAGAAGTAACCGTAGAGACGGAGAAGCTGATTATCCACTTATCTACACATGGCGGATCTTTCAGCTATGTAGAGCTAAAGGACTATAAGACATTTGATGGCAAGCCTGTGGTGCTGAGAAATAGCCAAAACTCTGAGTTCAGCTATAAGTTCGGATACTCCGGAACTAATATCTCTACCGCTGACCTTGATTTCAACACCTCTGCTACAAATCTGAACCTGAAAGGAACACAGTCCGGAACAGTCACTTTTGATCTTCCTCTCGCAGAAGGAAAAATGATCCGCCAGAGCTATACCTTCTCAGGAAGCTCTTATATGATTGATCATCAGTTGGTAATGGACAACATGGGCGATGTTGTGAACAAGCAGTTCAATTACATTGATGTATCGTTCAAATCCTTGATTACCAGGAAGGAAAAGGATCTAAAAATTTCCAGAGACAATACTACGATCTATTACAGATCAGAGGATGAGAAGCCTGATTATCTCTCGGAAACGAAAGATGTACAGGAAACCATCAAAACCAAATCCCAATGGGTGAGCTTCAAGGAGCAGTTCTTTGCTCAGACTCTGATTTCCAAGGAAGGATTTATCAGAGGGGAGCTGAACTCTCTTCGTCCCGAAGGAAATGAGCTTGTAGTTAAAAACGAATCAGCTACTATGACGCTGCCGTATAATCATGCTCCGAATCAGACCTATCACATGCAGCTTTACTTCGGACCCTTACATTATGGAACCCTGTCCAAGTTTGATCTTGACCTGGAGCGACAGATTCCTATCGGATGGTCATTTTTCCTAACCGCATGGGTCAACCGATTCATCATTATCCCGATTTTTAATACCCTCAGCAATTTCATTTCAAACTATGGGATCATCATCCTGATATTGACCCTGGTCATCAAGCTGATTACGCTTCCCTTTACGTATAAGTCCTATCTTTCTACGGCGAAGATGAAACTCCTCAAACCGGAATTGGATGCCATTAAAGCCAAATTCGGTGATGATATGCAGCGTCAGCAGCAGGAAACAATGAAAATATACAAGCAGGCCGGAGTGAGTCCTTTTGGAGGATGTCTGCCGCTGCTTTTCCAGTTCCCCATCCTGATATCGATGTTCCGGTTCTTCCCTTCCTCCATAGAACTGCGACAGCAGGCTTTCCTGTGGGCGAAGGATTTATCAACGTATGACTCTGTCTATGATTTCGGACATGTTCCTTCCTGGTTCAATTCCGTCTATGGAGACCACGTGAGTCTGTTTACGCTGTTGATGACTGTCTCTACTATTGCTTACTCCTATTATCAGGCACAATCGCAGCCAACGCAGCAAAAGGAGATGCAATGGATGTCCTATGTGATGCCGCTGTTTTTCCTTGGACTATTCAATAAATACTCTGCCGGATTATCGCTGTACTACTTCGTTTTCAACATGATGACCTTTGCACAGCAGTATCTTTTCAAACTGTTTGTGGATGAGAAAAAGCTCCATGCGCAGATTGAATTGAACCGTAAAAAGCCTCAGGTGCAAAAGACGTCGAAGTTCCAGCAGAAGCTACAGGATATTGCCAAACAACAGCAGGCACGTCAGCAGCAGGCTAAAGGCGGAGCCGGTGCGGCAGGAGCGCGTCCTAAAGCGATTGCACCCGGGACAAAGCCGAAGATCAATCCAAATCCGCCGAAGGGCAAAAAATAATCAGGACATATCCTGAATTTCGAGCGTAATTTGTCCACTATGGAGCATATTCTGCACCATCTTGATCAGCCGGTATTCAAAAGGATTGCAGAGTATTCCGCACACAGCGGAGTACGGGCGTATCTGGTAGGCGGGTATGTACGGGATCTGCTTATTGGCAGGGACTCGAAAGATATCGATATTGTAGTTATCGGCTCCGGCCCTGACTATGCGGATAAATTCGCGGAGACCTTACCCGGCTTTAAAAAGCTCAGCCTTTTCCGGAATTTTGGCACCGCCAATCTTCAGTGGAAGGGAATAGAATTAGAGTTTGTAGGCGCACGTAAAGAGTCCTACAGCCGCGATAGCCGCAATCCGATTGTAGAGGATGGTACGCTTGAGGATGACCTTTCCCGCCGCGATTTCACCATCAATGCTTTGGCCATTAGTCTCAATGCGGACGATTTCGGAAATATTATTGATCTGTTTAATGGCCTCGATGATTTGGACGCCAGGCTTCTCCGTACTCCCCTTGACCCCGATATAACGTACTCTGATGATCCCCTACGCATGATGCGGGCGATCCGATTTGCGTCTCAGCTTGGATTTTCAATCGTTGAGGAGTCTTTGCAATCTATCCAATATAATGCAGAGCGAATTGGCATTATATCTCAGGAGCGCATCACTGATGAGCTGAATAAGATTATCCTGTCAAAAATTCCCTCTTTGGGATTCAAGCTCCTTCATCAGACGGAGCTTCTGGTGCGGATATTTCCTGAGTTTACTGTGCTTGAGGGCGTAAAGACGGTAGATAATCGCGGCCATAAGGATAATTTCTATCATACGCTGCAGGTACTGGATAACGTAGCGCGGGAGTCCAATGATCTCTGGCTGCGCTGGGCTGCTATCCTTCATGACATAGGAAAACCTGCCACGCAGCGGTATGATCCGGAAATCGGCTGGACATTTCATGGACATGAAGTAGTAGGGGCACGGATGGTGACGAAAATTTTCCGCAAGCTCAAGCTTCCGCAGCATGAGGCAATGAAGTTTGTAGAGAAGCTGGTTTTGCTGCATCTACGTCCTATTGCCCTCACCAATGATGTAACCGATGCGGCCATCCGCCGCCTCATTGTAGATGTAGGCGAAGATCGGGACGCGCTAATGACGCTCTGCCGCGCGGATATTACATCCAAAAATATGGACAAAGTCAGGCGCTATCTGGCTCGATTTGATGAGGTCGTAGAAAAGATATATGACGTTGAAGAGCGTGATGCCCTCCGCAACTGGAAGCCTCCCATTACAGGCGAGATGATTATGGAAGCCTTTAATCTGAAACCCGGTCGGCAGGTAGGGGAAATTAAGAATCAGATCGCAGATGCCATATTAAACGGGGATATCCCAAACGATTATGAGGCTGCCTACGGGCTAATGATCCGTATTGGCACCGAGTGCGGTCTGGAAGTCAGGGAGGATTGATAGATTAAGATATCTATTCAATAACCATCCGCCTGGTTTCAATGGCCTCATCGGTAATAATTTTCAGTAGATATAGTCCATGAGGAAGTAGAGTAGCGTCGAGGTCAGCGGTATTGGTACCCGAAACAAAGCTTTTCTCAAGTAATAATCTTCCGGAAATATCCAAGACACTAATCCTGGCTGACTTAAACTTCTGATCTTTCAAATCGATATGAATCAATCCGTGCGCAGGATTGGGATAGACGTTTATAGACGAAGGAATTAAGGTACTGACAATAGAAGGCTCAATATCCGTAACCAAGTTGGAACTATCCAGGATCATTTTCTCATCGCCGGGCTTGTAAGCAAGAAATGAGAAATATACGAGCATCATCTCATCAAGGGTAGATTCTCCCAAAGAGACATCTTTGGGCGGAGAGTTGGGATTGTGGTCATTGCCGGTCGTATTATCGTACCAGGCATCGGCATATAGGGTAGCGTAGGCCTTGATTTTCATCAGCTTACGAAACTGATACTGTCCCTGCCAGTGGAAATCCCAATTGTCTATATTGATCAGTCTGGTTGTATCATTATTACTATCAACTGAATACACTTTGAATTTCTTTCCGATATTGTGCATGTGTGGTGCAATGGCAAGTACGGAAACATCTACGGGTACGGTATATTTTTCATGGAACCACTTGCTTGCTCCGGCTTTGATATACAGAGGCCCATTGACCAGATTGGTAGAGTGATTCAGAATAGGGGATAGGTAAACATTCCTGAGGCTTGAAACACTATCATAGCTGATATTGACTAATGTACTGTCTATTCGTCCTTTGGAGCCAGGCGCATAATGGATTTGCATCACAAGGTCGGCACCTTTAGGAATGTTGATTCCCATTCCGGAGGGTACCTGAAAAATTCCCTGCCCCGGTACCCAGGCGCCAATAAGATTCGCTTCTGATACGCCGACGCCACCTCCGCTTGAGGCATATCCGGGTAATGGATCGGCTTTATCGAGCTTGGCACATTTCCCTGTATTATCGTAGAAGAACAGGATATGATGCACAATTTTCCGGTTGCCGGGAAGGAACTCCAATGATTTTATATTTCGATCTTTGGTTAATCCGGATTTCAGAACATAAACCCTGTAATCATCCGAAGTATTTTTTACCGTATAAGCGGGATGATGAAATGTAAAATCTACACGGCTGAGCTGAGATTTATCATTGAACACCGGAGCCGCAGGTTCAGTGGTGCTATCCCCTCTGACTGCTCCAGAATCCACCCAGTTTTGGATGCTTGCAATCTGCTGATCGGATAGGATACGCTCATGCGCCATGCGGTTATATTTCACATCCGGTGGCCAGGGCGGCATTTTTCGGATGGTAACGTCATACCGGATACTCGAGCGCATGGTGTAGGCATTATGATAGTCCATGAGAGAAAAGGGTGCAATCGCTCCGGGACGGTGGCAAACGCTGCAATTGGCATATATAATCTTTGCTATGGTATTGCTCCAGGTAGTCTGAGCAAAACTATCAGCCCAAAAAAGTCCCATTAAAAAGGAAAAGAGTAGCGCTTTCTTCATTTGTGCTCTAATTTACCAAAATTCAGCCTGAATTGATTAAATAAAGTAAAAATGCTATTATGATTCCATTATTAATATCAAACTATCAGCTTCTTACTGTGAAAACTCCACAGCTCAAACCTATACCTTATCTTTGGAAACCGAACTTTGAGTATAATATCTATGAAAATCAACCTCAGACATCTCCTCCTTTTTATAGGCATTTCCTCCGTACAGATTATTTCCGCCCAGCAATTGGTGTTAAAGCCAAGCTGGAAAGCATTGGATACGGCAGGTATAGAGTATCTGAAAAGTGTTGAAATCACTGGACTTTCCCTACCCACAACCGGAGCTTCCCAAAGTTGGGATTATTCCAGCCTTAAAGACTCCGATAATTATGACCGTAGCTATTATCAGCAGTTGAAAATTGGTGCAGCTACCAATGCGCAAAGTCGGGAATATCTGATGCGTACTTCATTTGCCGGATTAAGTCTGAAATCCAAAGTCTTCCGTTATGAGGACTCTACCGGACTTTACGAGACGGGCAGAGGTACGGATACAGCCTATCAGGATATTTCTTCTACTACCAATACCAAGGGAGACTACATTGCATTTCCTACACAAACATTATCATTTGGCGGAAAGGGCTTGACTACCATACCCTATCCGGGCAAATTGGGATTTTCAACTACCTGGTCAGGCGCGCCAAAATCCGTGTATTTTATTCTGAATGCTCATAATATATTCCTCGGGCTTAATTACACAAAGGCGAAAGGAGAGATCAGGTCCATAATTACGCAGCATACTTCCGTAGTGGGATATGGAAAGCTCAAGTTGAAAACTAATGCGGCTCTGCTTACGCTCACGGAGGATGTTGTACTCGTCAGAATGATTACAACCAATCAGGATAGCTTCTTTGCTGATGGCAAACCGATCGGTGCTTTGGTACTATCAGCGCTGCAGGCCAAGCAGGGACAAAAAAGCGTAACAGCCAAATATAGCTTCCAACGTACCGGAACTACGGTGCCTTTGTTCAGCATAAATGCCCTGGATTCTAATTTCAGCTATGTTTCCTCGGCCTTTGTAGATACAACAGGCCTGCGTTATACTGATGTTTGTCAGGGATACACAGCGATACAAAATTCTACGTTCCGTATCTATCCGAATCCGGCCACTGCTTCCAGCATAATTAATCTGAGCTTTCCCGTGTCCTCCGATTTTACGGGAAACATGATCATAAGCGATATGCAGGGACGGTCTGTTTTTAGATCTGACAGGCAGAGCTTTACACCTTCCAATTCAAGGATAGAGCTTCCGGTGCTGGCCTCCGGATCCTATCAGATTGTTATTACAAATCAGGCGACGGGAATCAGATACATCAGCACTCTGCTGAAGTAATCTGTTCTGCTACGAGGCAAATACAAAGATGCCGCGTCCGTCCGGATCCAGCAGAATCGCATCCTTTAGCTCTCCGTTTTTATTGCGGATTTCCTGCTCGAGCGTGTAGCCTTGCGTTTTAAGCTGTTCAATTACCTGATCACTTTCTTCGGAAAAGTAAGTCAGGGATGGTGCTTCAAACCAGTGATCACAGGACTCGCGAGAATAGATACCCAGCTCAAAAT
>JBBRLW010000032.1:0-10763 GCA_038231115.1 Bacteroidia bacterium | reverse complement strand
TAGCGGGGATTCGACTCGAACGAATGACCTTCGGGTTATGAGCCCGACGAGCTACCAACTGCTCTACCCCGCACTATTAGGAGTGCAAAGGTAAGACTATTTCTGATTCTCGCAAGCTTCTCGGGAAATATTTGCTCTCGCCCCTAATACTTCTTAACAATTCCTTAACCTCAATCAGTGTAAATTTGTTTATCTATGAAGAAACTACTACAATCCCTCACGCTGGTGATTTGCCTCACCGGAGTATTTCAGGCCAATGCCGGAACAGGCATCAGTGCCGCAAGAACCGCTGGAGCCGGATCAACCGTTACCGTACGCGGTATCGTTACCGTCACCAATGAGCTGGGCGCCATTACCCGCTTCATTCAGGACTCCTCGGCCGGGCTCCAGATTTATGACAGCAAGGATACCATCACCCGCGCCGGTGATAGCGTTGAAGTCTCCGGAAAGCTTGTAGACTATAATAACCTCCTGGAGCTGAGTACCGTCAGCTCTTTAACCATCCTCAGCCGGAACAATCCACTCCCTGCACCCATCAACCTCGGATTCAATGCCGTCTATGACGAGAAATACGAGGGAATGCTCGTCACTATCACCGGAGTTACCTTCTCTGCCACCGGATCTTTTGGCGGAAATAAAAACTATCCTGTCAAGCAGGGGACCGTCGGGCCGCATGATGTCCGTATCCTCAGTACTACTGACCTCGTCGGAGCGCCAATTCCAGCAAAAGCAGTCGATATTACCGGAATCCTCGGTCAGTATAAGACGACCTACCAGCTCCAGCCGCGTTCCAAGCAGGATTTTTCCTACGGAAATGCCCCGGGATTGCTGACCAACATCATCCAGACCCGATCCAGCCAGACGACTTTGGATCTGAAATTCATCACCAAGAAACAGGGGAATACCGTCTTTTATTACGGAAAAACCAAAGCACTTGAGTTAGGCTCCGTTACCGATACTACTCATACCCTGATTCATACTACGTTCCTTACCGCACTTAGCGCTGCGACTGTTTACTACGTGAAAGCCTATACGGTATCCACCGCCGGTGATAGCTCCGAAAGCGGAGTGCAGCTTTTTATCACCGAGTCTAAATCCTCCGGAAAAATCACTACCTATTTCAACCTTTCCGTAGATACAACCAAAGCACGCTTCGAGAAAGCCAAACAGCTCTACCATACCATTGATGATAGTTTAGTAGCCTATATCAAGCGCGCCAGAAAAACGATTGACTTCGCTATCTACAGCTTCGATAACTACAACCTGAATCCTAACATTTCTCAGGCACTGAACGATGCCCAGAAGCGCGGAGTCCTTGTCCGTGCCGTATCAGATGGTAACAACAAGAATCAGGGAATCCTTGATCTTAATAGTTCTATCAAGGTAGTAAGAGGGCCTAAATCAGGACTTGTGTACGGAATCATGCACAATAAATTCATAGTTATTGATGCCAATGATACCGATGCCAATGTCCCGATCGTCTGGACAGGATCTACCAACTGGACAGATAACCAGATCTACTCCGATGCCGATAACGTAATCATTTTCCAGGATCAGTCCATGGCCAAAGTCTATACGATTGAGTTCGAGGAAATGTTTGCCGGAACATTCGGTCCGGATAAAAAGGACAACACTCCCCATGAGGTCAAAGTCGGCGGACGTAGAGTAGAAGTATTCTTCAGCCCATCCGATGGTACGACCCAGGGCGTTATCAATGCCATCAACTCCGCCAATACCGATCTGTATTTTTCCAACTTCGTGCTCACCCGCTCTGATATTGCTGCTGCCATCAAGTCCCGCTACTATGCCGGAGTATTTTGCGCAGGTATCCTCGGCGATACGACTACCTCCCAGTACAGTTCCCTATATAAAGTACTTCAGGGACGGATCAGGTACTTCACCGGATCAGGACTCTTCCACCACAAATACTATATCATTGACCCAAGCAATCCGACGTCTGACCCTCAGGTAGCCACCGGATCCCATAACTTCTCTACTGCTGCTGAAACCAAAAATGATGAAAACATGGTCATCGTTCATGATTCTACAGTAGCCAACGTGTACTACCAGGAGTGGATAAATCGTTATAAAGATAACGGCGGTTCCATCTATTATACTGCCGTTGAGGAAGCTACACCGCTTATTTCCAAAGATGCCGCTGTGATCAGCTATCGCTGGGCTGCCGATCAGATGGCGCTCCGTTTTGAGTCTGCCAATACCGGATCCGCTTATGTCCGCCTGACGGATATCTCCGGAAAAACAATCTATGCGGGGAAACTCGCGGTTAATTCCGGACTCAATACTCCATCTATCGATATGCCACAAATGGCTTCCGGAGTATATGTCCTGAGCATTTTCCTCAACGGAGAAAACCACAGCTTCAAGATAGCCAGATTCTAAGCGCTATATAATCAACTGAAAATCAATGAGCCTGCCTCAGCCGAATTTATTTCGCTGAGGCAGGCTCTTTTTTGGATGAACCATCCGAAATTTGTCCGGAATGGATACGGCTCCCATGGCGCATAGCGCCCGAACGTCCCCGCTGGACAAACCTGTCATCCGGCTTGCGCTGGCCGGCCTGACGCTCCTTGCGTTCTACCTGATCTATAAATTTGTCCTCGAGCCGGAGCGTAATTTTCTGCGTGCCTATACCCATGCGCTCACGCAATTCAGCGCCGCGCTCCTCCACCTGTTCGGATATAATGTCGGCGTCATTCTGCCTCCTGCCTCCAGCGCCGGATTCCTCACCATCAACACTGTCCCCTGCGTCGAGGTGGCTACCTCCTGCAACGGATTCAATCTCCTCGGTGTCTATGCCGTAGTGCTCTTCCTGTTTCGCGGGAAGATATCCACCAAGCTGATTTTCCTTGTTGGCGGCGGACTCATTATCTACTTCGTCAATGCCCTGCGGATCGCTGCACTCGCCCTGCATTATCATTATGCACCGGAGTCAGCCGATTTCAACCATAAATACACATATACGCTGATTATCTATGCCATCATCTTTCTGATCTGGCATACCTATATCAAACGCTTTTCCGGAAGAAACCCTGTTAGTCCTCTCATTGCGTGATTGCTCCCAACCGATTAAAGCTGCTTTTCTTTGCCGCTCTGGCGCTGCTCATCGGATACCTCTACTACGGATACGAGATATTTGCCTGGGATCCATTTGTGGGGAAATTCCATTTCATCTCCTCTGAGCTGTATCACAATTTCTTCTCCAAGCCCTTGCCGGCTACATCCATATATCTGAGCATTAGTGTTTTCCGGCTGATGTATGTTTGTATCTACGCCGGATGCTCTGTCATCTGCATTGGACTGGTGCCGCTCCTGCGCGAGTATCAGAAGTATGCTGCAATGGTATTCGGATCCGGAATTTTAGCCTATATCATCCTGTATATTCTGAGATTCCTCCTGCCTGAGGTATATTTTACTCCCGATATTTTACGCCTGATCAAAGTCTTCCGCACCGCGCTCGATTCTGTGTTATATCCGCCTATCCTCGATTTCGGACTTTTAATTGTCTTCTATTATCTCTCTCAGGAGCGGCAGTCCCGCCCTACAAATCAGCCGGATAGCTAATGTCCCACAAATAGAGTCCCTGTGCCTGCGCCGCAGCACCCGCCCGCTTCCTGTCTTTGCTCTCAATTACACTCCGGAACTCCTCGACCGTCATCTTCCCTTTCCCCACCTGAATCAGTGTACCCATTATAATCCGGATCATTCCCCGCAGGAATCGGTTCGCACGGATATGAAATATCAAATGGCTTCCTTTTTTGATGAACCGCACCTCTTCTATATTCACCAAGTGATGCTTCTGATCATCTGATGCCTTACTTAGTGCCTCAAAATCATTATACTCCGGAATAATTCGAGCGGCTTCTTTCATCCGCTCTATATTCAAATCCTGGAAGATCAGTGTTACAAAACCCAGCTCCAGCGGATTTTTCTCAATCGTAATATAATATCTATACGTGCGGGATCGGGCGCTGAACCGTGCGTGCATTTCTTTGGATACCGGATAAATTGTCCGTATGGCTATATCCATTGGAAGCATCCGGTTGAGCTTGAAAAGCGTCCGTTCCAGATCAAATTCTGTCTCCGTATCAAAATGAAGGATAAACTTCATCGCATGGACGCCCGAATCCGTTCTCCCGCAGCCTACCACATAGATCGGACTCCCTATGAGCGTGCTCAGGCAATGATTCATCACCGACTGGACACTTACGCCATTCGGCTGAATCTGCCAGCCACAGTATGCCGTACCCTTATAGCTGATCTCCGCAAAATACCTCAATACAGTACCGCTATAAGCTGACCTGCATCAGCTTTTCTATCTCATCCGCCTCTATGGGAATATTCGCCATCAGGTTGATATTCCCCGTACTCTGGATCAGGTAATTATTCTCGATCCGTACCCCGATACCTTCTTCCCTGATATAGATTCCAGGCTCGACCGTGAATACCATCCCTTCTTTAATTGGCTCAAAGAAGTTTCCGAGGTCATGCGTATCCAGACCCAGAAAATGACTGGTTCCGTGCATGAAATAGCGCTTATACGCCGGCCACTTCGGATCCTGCGCCGCAATATCCTCCTGATTCAGCAGTCCCAGACCAATTAGCTCTGCCTCTACCAATGCACCCACGGCCAGCTGATATTCTCCGATCATAATGCCGGGCTTCAGCATATTCACCGCCTGATAATGTACCCGCAGAACGGCATTATAGACTTCCTTCTGACGAGGACTGAATTTTCCATTGACCGGAATGCAGCGCGTCAGGTCGCTGGAGTAATTCGCATACTCCGCCCCGAAGTCCAGCAAGATCATATCTCCGTTATGGCAGGGAAGGTTATTCGTGATATAATGCAATATACAGGCATTGGCTCCTGAAGCGATGATCGGTTCGTACGCATGGCCTCTCGAGCCTCTACGGATAAACTCATGCGTCAGCTCGGCCTCTATTTCATACTCCATCACCCCGGGCTTTACAAAGCCCAGCAGACGTTTAAATCCTGCCTCTGTGATATTGCAGGCTTCCTGCATGATCGCAACCTCAATCGGATCCTTGATCGATCTCAGCGAAGCTAAAATCGGCGCAGCACGCTCATATTTATGCAGCGGATGCAATTCCTGAATTTCTCTTACAAAATGTAAATCTCCATTGGTGATCCCTTTATCATAGCGGCTGTGCTCGTTCGTGTCCAGATAGATATGCTCCGCCTGATTAATCAGCTTCTGGAAGCTTGCTTTGATGGAGCCTGTCCACAATATCGTCTCGATACCTGTCCGCGCAGTAGCCTCTGATTTCGATAGCTTCGCATCTTCCCACGTAGCAATCATATCATTTGTCTCCCTGACAAAAAGGATTTCCCGCATATCTGCCTCCGGCGCATCCGGAAACAGTACCAGCATCGTTTCCTCCTGATCCACACCCGTCAGATAAAACAGGCTGGAATTGGACTTATACTGATAATAATTATCCGCATTACGGGGCATAATCTCATTCGCACGGAAAATGGCGATGGAGTTCGGCTTCATCCGCTTCGAAAAATTCTCGCGGTTCCTGATAAACAGGTCTTTATCTATAGCTTTATATCTCATTGGATTATACTTTTTGGGAGGCTAATTCTTTAGTACTGACCGGAAATCCCGCCCTTTTCCAGGCGCTCATCCCTCCGGATATGTTATAAACCATCTCATAGCCTACTGCCGTCAGAATACTGGTAGCTAAGCTTGAACGCGCTCCGCCGCCGCAGATGCATGCTATTGGCTCGTCTTTGTCTTTGAACAGCTTTTCCGCTTTCTCCTTCAGGTCTCCAAGATATACGTGTCTCGCTCCCTTGATATGACCTTCCGCAAACTCGGCTTCTGACCGGACATCCAGCACCGTCATGCGCTCTTTGGCATCCAGCATATCGTCCAAGAAGCGGACGCTTACCTGTGGAATATCCTCGAAATCTTCGCCCGTAGCAATCCAGGCATCCATACCTCCTTTGAGGTAGCCTTCTACCTCATCCAGGCCTACGTTTGCCAATTGACGTCTGATTTCTTCTACCTTTTCCGGCTCATCCGTCATAATATACAGAGGACTATCATACGGAACCGTATAGGCTGCCCAGAAGCTGAGCTTATCGCCAAAATGGAAATTCAGCGATTCCGGCAAATGTCCTCCGCCGAAAGCCAGAGAATGGCGCACATCAATGACGGTACCTCTCAGGAAAGCCTCCTCCGCAAATTCCTCCGGGGACATAGCCCGCACCGGCTGGCTCAGATCAACAGGTTCCGCGCCTTCCGAGTTAATCTCTTTCATCCGCTGATAGTATCCAGGCATCGGAGGTGCTTTGCTCAGCAGCTTTTTGACAAACTCCTCCCTGGACATTGATGGAGATAAATACGGATTCGATTTACGCTCTTCCCCCAGCGTAGAGGAAGATGCTTTACTCATTCCTGCCCCGCAAAGCGAGCCTGCGCCGTGTCCCGGATAGATTACCACCGCATCGCCCAACGGAATTAGTACATTATGGATGCTGTCATATAGCTGAGCAGCTAATTTTTGCTTCGCTTCTTCCCCAATCAAATCAGGACGGCCTACTGAACCGAGAAACAGGAAATCTCCGGAAAATAGTGCCTCCTGCGTACCATCCTTCGCAACAAAGCTCAGATGCTCCGGAGTATGTCCCGGAGTATGAAGTATCTGAATCGAAACCTGTCCGATCTGAATCTTATCTCCGTTCATAGCCTTCTGATGCTCAAAATCATAGACATATTTTTCTCCCTCGGTATGTCCGGATAGCATCAGCCTGGCACCATTGGCGCCTGCAAGTGTCTCAGCCCCAGAGATATAATCAGCATGGATATGCGTTTCCAGTACATATTTCAATATATACCCATGCGCACGGATGTACTCCTGATACGGCGCGATAATCCGCTGCGGATCTATAATGACCGCTTCCTTGCTCTGCTCATCCGCAATGAGATACGCATACTGGGAAAGCCCTTTATCTTCAAATTGATGTATTTGCATAATCTGTTATTCTTCTGCAAATATCCTAAGCTTTTTGCTACAAACCTTATTATTATATCGCTATGGATATTCCACTTTTCTCAGGCTTCCTGCTGGCCAACTTCACTGACGAACATTTCTGCAAAGGGCTGGATCTATGTACACATCCGGCCTTTTTCATTTTATTTATTACAGCCCTAACTCGGAACTCCTTAACTTCGATGCTTAAACAACAGATTAATTTCAGTATATATGAAAGCAGATATCGCAGTAGCTCAATGGAGAATGGGTCGTCATGCCGTGGAGAAACAAATCATGTCCCTTACGGAAGCAGACCTGAGCAAAAAGCTCGGCGGAGCCACAAACTCCGTTGGATTTCTCGTCCGCCATATCCTCGAAGTCGAGCATTTTTTCACACGCATGTTTTTCGGCGTTGAGCTGGAAATGAAATTTAAAGCCGTAGGTCAGGGAATTACAGATACCGGAGAGCATACCAACCTCGAAGAACTCCAGCACCTTGCCGTATCCGCTGAAAAGATAGTAGAGCAGGGATTGCGTGGCATTTCCGATGCCGACTGGGAAACTCAGATGGAAACACGTATGGGACTCATGACCAAAGCGGAGGGACTATCCCGACTGATTTCACACACTGCCTATCACGCCGGACAGATAGGGATGATTGCCAAGTATGGCAACTAATTTGAATCTCTCTGCCTTTTTATTTATTTCATACCCTAATCCGATTTTTGAATGGCAAGGATTCTTATTGCTGACGATGAAGAGCTGATCCGCGAGACGCTCAAAGATATACTCGAACACGAAGGATACCAGGCTGATGCTGCCTCCGATGGTTTGGAAGCATTGGCGCTCGTCAAGAAAAATAAATACGATGTTGTCCTCTGTGATATCAAGATGCCCAAAATGGACGGTCTTGAGTTCCTGGATAACTGCGGAGAAATTGCGCCCGATGTTCCCGTGATTATGATCTCCGGACACGGTACCGTAGAGACAGCCCTCGAAGCCACCAAAAAAGGAGCTTTCGACTTTATTTCCAAGCCGCCTGATCTTAACCGGCTCCTGATTACCATCCGCAACGCGATGGATAAGTCCAAGCTTATCACCGAGACCAAGACCCTCAAGCGGAAAGTATATCGCACACGGGCCATCCTCGGAAACTCTCCGGCCATACAGCACATCAAAACAACGATTGATAAAGTCGCCGCTACCGATGCCCGTGTCCTCGTTACCGGATCCAATGGAACCGGTAAAGAGCTCGTAGCCCGATGGCTTCACGAAAAAAGTCAGCGCTCCGATGGACCTTTAGTCGAGGTTAACTGTGCCGCTATCCCGGGAGAGCTTATTGAGAGCGAGCTTTTTGGACACGAAAAAGGATCATTTACTTCCGCCATCAAGCAACGTATCGGAAAATTCGAGCAGGCCAACGGCGGAACTCTCTTTCTTGATGAAATCGGAGATATGGGACTTCCAGCACAGGCCAAAGTCCTCCGCGCCTTGCAGGAGAGCCGCATTACCCGCGTCGGTGGAGATAAAGAAATAACCGTCAATGTTCGTGTGGTAGCCGCCACAAACAAGGATCTCTACGAAGAAATCCGCAAAGGAAACTTCCGTGAAGATCTGTATCACCGCCTCGCCGTGATCCTGATTCATGTTCCTTCTCTGAATGAACGTCGCGATGATATTCCGATCCTGGCCAATGCCTTCCTCACGGAAATTGTGGATGACTACGCCATGCAGCCCAAGATATTTACGCCCGAGGCCATTGAGGGACTCAAAGCCATCAACTGGACGGGTAATATCAGGGAGCTCCGGAACGTTGTTGAGCGGCTGGCCATCCTTTCTCAGGATAAAATTACTACGCAGGACGTAGATCTATATGCACACCCGGGCAACAAGCCCGATAGCTTTGGACTTCCAATTGACAGGTTCCCAACACTGGACGGGTTTCTCGAATGGGCGAAATCCAAATACCTCGAGGCGAAGGCCTGACCGGATTTGGCGCTAATTCTGCAAAACGTAGATTTGTCCTCCCGCATATCTGATTTTGAGCGCCTCCACATCTGATAGTATCGAAAAAGATAGTCTTCCTGATTCTCGGCATATCGCAGAGGATCAGGCGTATCTATCTGATTTCGAGGAAATCGTATTCGATCGCCGTCCCAAAGCCTACGGAGCCTATGAGCTGCGCCTGCTCCATGACCGCCATATCCGCATCGGATTACTATCTGCCCTGCTGATTCTGATCCTCCTCGGCATCTTCCCCCAATACCTTTATAACTGGCTCCGACCTGCCTCTGAGGGTATTCTCGTGACCAATGCCATCGCCTATGATCCGGCCTCGCTTCCACAGCCGGAGAGCCTCGCCCAGAAGAGCACTTCCGTATCTGACGCAAAGATCGTCGCTCCGCTGAAAACGCTTCAGGTACCCCATATTGTCGAAAAATTGGACACCAGCCGCCGCGATTCCATTCCACAGCAGACCACCACCGCCAGCTCCGAAGGAAACGAGTCCGGCGCTACGGCCAAAGGCGGAGGCGCCGGAGAAATCGTCGAGCAATTGCCCAGCTTCCCGGGTGGACTCGAGCGCATGAACGAATACATCCGCATTAACACAGTCTACCCCGAGGCCGAGCGCGACCTCAACCGACAGGGCAATGTCATCATCGCTTTTATAGTCCATGCAGACGGAGAGCTGTCCGGATTTGAAGTAGCCCGCTCCGTTTCCAAAGCCCTTGACCAGGAAGCCCTCCGCGTCGTCAAATCCTTTCCCCCCTGGACCCCCGCCATGCAGCACGGCCAACCCGTTGATAATGTGCTTGTCCGTGTCACCTTCACCTTCCGGATATAAGGGTAGGGGAGAGGATAGTTAGAGGAAGCAAATAGAGCTCAATGCCGTTTATTTTCAATTATGCTGACCCTGGCTGAGATAACCGGACTTCTCAAGGCACACCTGCCTGAGATGAAAATGCGCTATCCGATAGACGAGATAGCCCTATTCGGGTCCTATGCCCGTGGCGAAGCCACGGAAGAGAGCGATGTAGATATCCTTGTCAATTATCAGGGAACAGATGCCTGGAATTTCCTCGATCTTCACGAAGAGCTGGAAAACATGCTCGGAAAAAAAGTGGACATCCTTACCAAACGCGCAGTCCGGACAAAGTTCTGGGAGCTGATTCAAAATGAGCTTGTATATGTTTGACCGATACAAATATACACTGGAGCAGATACTCGATAGTATTCAGGCTATTTTAATTTATTCTAAAGACCTATCGTACGAAGAATATCTTTCTGATAGAAAAACACGAGACGCGATCTATAGAAACATCGAAATTATTGGTGAAGCAGCTAACCGGCTACCCAACGAATTTAAAAAGTACAACGATATAATCGATTGGAAAAAGCTTGTTGGATTAAGGAATGTATTAATCCATAATTATGATGCAATTGATGATCTGATTATATGGAGGACTATTGATGTTATTTTGCCAGGTATGGAAAAGATCATTGTAGAGCTAATACAACAGTTGTAACTTAACATTATATTGATTATCTATCCCTAATTGATTGCTCCACATGGTATTGGTAATAAGACGATAATCCACCAGCAGCATCAGTTATTTATTAGGCTTTTAATAATAATAATAATAACACATTTACCCACAGAATCCACTCTCCCACCTACACTCCAACACCTGCGATATCCTCTCTCTCCTTCAAAACCTCCTGAATCAACTCCGATT
>JBBRLW010000031.1:0-10823 GCA_038231115.1 Bacteroidia bacterium | reverse complement strand
TCACGACCCGCGGACCGGCACAGAAATACTCCGGCGGTGTGGATTTCCAGACTTCCCAGTATTTGGATGCCTACGGATACAATTCCCTGGAAGGAAATATATCTGGCCCGATCATCAAAAAGAAATATGTGGATATGCTGGGGAAAGATTCCTCTTCCCGTCCGGTACTCGGATTTTTTCTCTCCGGTATCTTCAACTATATCAAGGATAATGCTCCGGCAGGTGTTCCTTTATACCGCGTAACGGATTCCCGTCTGGCGGATCTGAAGGCGAATCCATTGGCTGTAACTCCCGATCCTACTTCCCCGACCGGATTCCAGTATTTGCCGGCGGCTTCGTATGTCACCAACAGCGATATTCAGGAGACCAGATTCCGCCCTAATTCCAGAACCTGGAATGGTACCCTGACTACAAAATTCGATTTCCAGCCCGTAGAAAACTTCAATATCACTTTTGGTGGAAGTGCCTTCTACGGCCAGAGAGATGCCTATATCCGCCAGTTCTCCCTGTTTAACTACGAGAACAATCCGCAGGTAATTGACCAGAACTACAGAGCGTATGTGAGGTTCCGTCAGAACTTTGCTACCTCAAAGGATCCCAATGCTTTCATCCATAATGCCTATTATACTTTGCAGGTGGACTATCAGCTGTCCACTTCCGTTACTCAGGATAAAGAATTCAAAGCAGATTACTCCAAATACGGATACGTTGGCCAGTTTGATCTCTACCGTACGCCGGTATTCAACCGCGATACACGGAACATCAATGTCAACGGAGAGCGCATCAGCCTTAATTCCAATTACTTTCTGGGACTCAGAACAGACTCTATTAAATTCCGCCCGGGTGGATTAAATCGTGTAGCGGAAAACTATACCAAAGGATATCTGGGTGCAAATGAAGGGAAAGCATTTTCTCTCAACCAGATTCAGTCAAATCTTGGAATTATTAATGGAGCAAGCCCTTCACTGGTCAACTCATTATGGTCAGGAATTGGAACGCGCTACGATGCCTATTCCAAATCCCAGACCGATCAGTACTCCCTGAACTTTGCTGCCGTAGCAGATATCAAAAAGCACTCGCTTAAATTCGGAATCCAGTACGATCAGCGTATTTCCCGCGGATACACCATCAATACCAATAGCTTATGGTCACAGGCCAGGCTTTTAGTCAACCGCCATTTGCAGCTGGATACCGCCCATCCGGTTCCGGTATTTGATCGCAATGGTCAGTTTGTAGATACGGTCAATTATAGCTATATCAAAGGAGGCGGACAGTCACAATTTGATATTAATCTCCGTAAGTATTTGATGGACAAAGGCTACACGGACGAGAAAGGAAACAAGATCACCGAAACCAGCTTCCTGAATACCGACCGGCTTACGCCTAATGATCTCTCGGTCAATTTATTCTCTGCCGATGAATTGCTGAATCAGGGGAATTCCATTGTCAACTACTACGGATATGACTATAAAGGGAATCTCCAGACCAAGAAACCAAGCATTAACGACTTTTTGCTCGATTCTACCAATCGTCGTATAGCCCCCTATCAGCCGATTTATGTAGCCGGATTTATCCAGGATAAATTCGAGTATAAAAATATCACCTTCAATATAGGACTACGTGTGGATCGCTTTGATGCAAACCAGCCTGTCCTAAAGGATCTGTACTCCGTATATCCGACCCGTACTGTGGGTGAAATCAACGGTAAAGCCTTTGGCGGAAGCGGTACCATCTATACCAAACCGGATAACGTAGGAGATAACTGGATTCCGTATGTGAACAATGCCATCAACCCGACGGCTGCACCAATCGGTTACCGGAATCCGACGACCAACAAATTCTACGATGCTACCGGAACAGAGGTCAGCGATGTAAATACATTAGCCAACCTTAACTCCGGACAGCTTTTCCCTTACTTAGCCAATGGTGTAACACAATCCAATGCCAAGAAGCCGATTGATAAATCCTTCAAGGATTATGTGCCTCAGGTGAATTTTATGCCGCGTGTATCTTTCTCCTTTCCTATATCTGAGGAGGCGGTATTCTTTGCGAACTATAATATCCTGACCCAGCGTCCAAAAGCAGGGAACTTCGCGACCATTGATGACTATTACTTCCTGACTTCCCGCTCTACCGGAGCCATATCCAATGCTTCACTGAAGCCGGAGAAAAGGACAAACTACGAGATCGGATTTAAACAGAAGGTCGGAAGCGCATCAGCCATTACGGTTCAGGCTTTTTACGGAGAAATCCGTGATCTGATCCAGTATCAGCGGATCAACTTTGCCTGGCCTATATCCTATACTACGTTTGGAAATATCGACTTTGGAACAGTCAAAGGATTTACAGCTATCTATGATCTGCGCCGTGTAGCTTCGAGCGGAGTTGAGCTTCAGGCCAACTACACGCTTCAGTTTGCAAACGGAACCGGATCACAGGCCGGATCACAGGGGAACCTGATTGCAGTAGGTCAGCCGAATCTGCGTACACCGCTTCCATTGGATTATGATGTGCGCCATGCACTCAACATCACTGCTGATTACCGTTTCGGTAGTGGAGCAGAATATACCGGTCCACGGGCAGCTGATACGGCAGTACGCGGATTCAGAAATGGTCTGGATAAAGTGTTCAAAGCGATTTTTGAAAACTCGGGATTCTTCTTCGTTGTAAAAACAAGTTCCGGAACGCCTTACTCACGTCAGACCAATGCTACACAGGAAGCATCTATCGGAATTGCGCAGCGTACCAACCTCCTGGGGGATCCGAACTCGGCACGCCTCCCATGGAATTATAAGATCGACTTTACTTTCGATAAGAACATCACGCTGAAGGGCAAAGAGAAGAAAGATGCTATCGGAACAGTTAGCCGCAGCGGCAACAAATTCCTGAACCTGTACGTCACAGTTCAGAATGTCCTGAATACACAAAATATATTCTCCGTATATCGCTATACCGGAACGGCTAAGGATGATGGCTATCTGTCATCTCCACAGGCACAGAAAACACTGAATAACCTGTCTGATCAGACCACGCGTCAAGCTTTCCTTGATCAGTATTCCATTAAAGTAAACAATCCGGATAATTATGGTTCCCCGAGAATCATCCGTCTGGGTGCAAGATTCAATTTCTAAGCAAACCATTTAAAGCATACATATTATGAATAAGATCAGAATATCGGTTCTCTGGATGCTGGGTATCGCGCTGCTTTCGGGCAGTGTCCTCCAGGCACGCGAGAATACAGGTCAGCCGATCAGGCAGCTGAGCGGCCGTGTCCACCGTATTGCGGGTGGATGTGCTCCGGCTACGGCGGCAGTAGATCTGGACATTAATAACGTCCGGGCACGTATCCTCAACGGAGGAGATATGTGGTGGGATCTCAGTGCGGTAGCGCGGTACGAGATTCCGAAAGTAACGGAGGCCAATGGGGTCCGACGGACATCTCTTTTTGCGGGGGCTTTATGGATCGGAGGCTACGAGCGCTCTAACCTGAAGCTCGCTGCGATGACTTACCGTCAGTCAGGGTCTGACTTTTTCCCTGGCCCGATGGATACTGTCAAAAAGGATATCGATGCGGCTCAGTGCCTGAAGTACGATAAAATATACAAGCTCAATAAATCTGATATTGATAAATTTATTGCCTCAGGTGTTCCAACAGATGATATTCTTAACTGGCCGGGTAACCCGATTGACGGGAATAACTACAATCAGTCGTTACATCTGGCGCCCTTCAAGGATTTGAACAATAACGGTATCTATGAGCCAGGCTCCGGAGAGTATCCGGATATCCGTGGAGATCAGGCACTGTGGTTCGTCTTTAATGATGCCGGAAACGTGCACTCCGAGACCAAAGCGAATCCGATCGGGCTTGAGGTAAGGACTATGGCTTTCGGCTTTCAGTCCAATGATCAGATATCCAACATGACCTTCTACCGGAATACAATCATTAATCGCGGTACTTCCCGTCTGGACAGTACTTTCTTCGGACAGTGGGTGGATCCCGATCTGGGCTATGCCTACGATGACTATGTTGCCTGCGATACGAGCCTGAACCTCGGTATATGTTATAACGGAGAAGATGTGGATCCCGGAGCTACAGGTTACGGAATTAATCCGCCTTCCATAGGTGTGGATTTCTTTAAGGGGCCTCTCGCTGATCCGAATGACAAAGTTGACAATAATAAAAACGGAGTCATCGATGAGGCAGGAGAGACTATAGGCATGTCTAAATTCATGTATTATGATAATGATTTTAGCTTTTATGGTAATCCTGAAAATCCGGAACACTACTATCAGTATCTGGTAGCCAAGTGGAAAAATAACAAACCCCTTGTCAAGGATTTCAAAGATGGACATGGTACTTCTGGAGTAACGGGTGCGCCACGTACCAATTATATCTTTCCTGGCGATCCTACCTCTGACAATAAATCCGAGTGGAATGAGCGTAACGCCGGAAACAAGCCTGGTGACAGACGTTTCTTAGAGTCTGCCGGGCCATTTACGTTGAAGTTGGGTGCCGTGAATGAAGTCGTGGTCGGTGTTGTATGGGCACGTGCTACTTCCGGTGGACCTACAGGCTCTATCAATGAGCTTAAATTTGCCGATACCAAAGCGCAGATTCTCTATGACAATAATTTCCAGTCTATTTTAGGTCCTGAACCTCCTCAGGTGGAAATATCCGAGCTGGATCAGAAATTAGTCCTTACTTTAGTGAATAGAGAAGGGAGCATCAAGAATACGGAAGGATTCAACAAGAATATCCCCAACGGAGCCGGAGGCTTTGTCAACTATAAATTTGAGGGATATCAGATATATCAATTGAAAAATTCTCAGGTGACTTCAGCTGAGCTGGGCAATGCCGACCGCGCACGTTTGATAGCTCAGGTGGATCTGAAAAACGATATCGGGCAATTGGTGAATGAGGAGTTTGATGCCGTGCTTTCCTCAGTGAAAGTATTGAAAGTCAAAGGGGATAACAAAGGAATCCGCCGTACTTTCCTGATAGACCGTGACTTATTTGCGTCCGGTAACGATGCTCTCGTGAATTCGAAATTCTATTATTATACCGTCATTGCGTATGCAGCCAATACGGATGCCAATACCAAAGAAAAATATCTGGCGGGAAAACCTTCCGAGTATAGGGGCGTTTCCCAGTTGAGAGGAATGCCACAGAAAGTTAATAATCAATTACTTGGTAATACCCAAAACGCTGATTATGGTACTATTGTCCCTTTGACCCGCCTGGAAGGCCAGGGCAATGGAGGTGTCAGCATAGATCTGAACCAATCCTCTGTTGATTCTTTCTTCAGCGGACCTAAGACCGATTTCCTCCAAAAGGCAGTCTATAGCAAAAACGGATCACCGGCCAGTATTCGCGTATATGATCCGCTACGGGTTCCAGATGGAGATTTCGAGTTCCGTATCACGGACACTTCCATCACTGCGGTTCCTGCAAATGATTTTATCCGTCTTGATCCGGCGAAAACCAAATGGACGCTTACTCAGTACGATAAAGGCACAAAAACAGTCAAGAAAGTTTATACTTCCGATGTAACGGTAGGCATAGGAAACGAGCAGGCTATTCCGGAAATCGGTATGGTGGTAAATATCCGCCAGCCTGATGGACCGGCTTCCACTAATGACTCCGTGCGTGCACAGAATGGATTTATTGAGGCTTCCATGACCTTCAAACAGAGCACTAACGTCTGGCTTACAGGAATCCATGATCAGGATCCGGTGTTGGATGGTGTATATAAGCGTGGACTTCTGGCACCGACCAACTGGATCCGGTCCGGAGGAGCGCATGGATTTACTCCGACTAAGGATATTGACGACGTAGCCGATGATTATTATGCTGCTCTGGATCCGTCAGGCACTGTGACGCGCAAGCTTCCAATCGACCCGAATCAGGTATATGAGAAAGTATTAGACGGGATCATTGCTCCGGCGGCGCTGGCTTCCAGAAGCTTTAACGGTCTTAATGGAGATTATACTTCCCTGTCACTTGGCCCTATGCCTGCCCAGACGCCTAACTTCGTAAGAGGGGTTAAAGGGAAATATCAGACATTAGCCGGCCTGCAATCGGTAGATATCGTATTTACTTCCGATAAATCCAAATGGACCAAGTGCCTTGTTGTAGAAATGGGAGAGGATCAAAACCTTACGGAAGGAAATCAGAAGAAATTTTATCCGCGCAAGCATACCAATCCTTTTGTAACAGACGGTAGCGGGGTTCCGCAATACAAGCCGGGTGTTAACAAAGAAGAAGGATTCAGCTGGTTCCCGGGATATGCCGTGAATCTGGAAACCGGAGAACGCCTGAATATCATCTTTGGAGAGGATTCCTATCTGCAAACGGAAAACGGAGGCGATATGCTCTGGAATCCGACCAATAATAACTGGCAATTCAATTATCAGAATCTGTCTTCATTAGCTGATCCTTTTGCTTTCATCACACGTTATACCTGGGGTGGAAAACACTGGTTCTGGGTAATGGCAAGCCGTTTCGACCAGAAGCGTCCAACCAAAGCCTGCTATGATCAGGGATTCCAGGAGCGCGGTGGCGTAGCATACGCTGGTGATAGCGGGAAAAAATATGCTTCCATTATTACTTCGACTGTCTGTGAAAGTGATCCGAATAACCTTCAGGCTGTTTGGAACTCTGCACTCTGGACTATGTGTCCGGTATTGACTGCCAAAGGGAAATTGTTATCCGTAGAAGAGGGGCTGATCCCTACCGATACCCGTATCAGATTGCGAGTTGAGAAGCCCTATCAGGTACTCCGCACCAGGAATTCGCCGTACACCAATAATGGAATGCCGCTCTATACCTTCTCTACCGATGGACTGGCGCCTACGCTTTCCAATCAGAACGGACGTGAAGCACTCAAGAACTGTAACATTGTACCGAATCCGTACTATGCATCTTCCGAGTATGAAACCTCGCAGCTGGATAACCGTGTCCGGATTACCAATCTGCCGGCGAATTGCAAAGTGACGATCATGTCTATAGAAGGAACTATTGTCCGCAGATATAACGTCGCACAGGGGCCGGTATCGGAAGTCAATCCGCGTGCGATCAATTATGTGGACTGGGATCTCAAAAATGAGGCGCGTGTTCCTATTGCTTCGGGCGCGTATATCATTCATATTGACGCCGGTGCTTTGGGGCAGCGCGTCATCAAATGGTTTGGAGTTGTACGTCCTATTGACCTTGACACATTCTAGAAATAGAAATAAATCATTAAAAACAATCGATTTATATCCTTATTACAATGAATAAAAGATTTAGAAATATAGCGCTGCTCGGATTGGGACTTCTGCTCTCGCCGCTGGCGCAGGCCGGAAATCCTGATCGCGTAGGGCAGGCCGGAGTATCACAGCTGAGGGTTCAGCCCTGGGCCAGAAATGCCGGAATGGGTAATGCCGATATCGGTGGAACCCGTGGTGTTGAAGCTACGTCCCTGAATGTTGCCGGACTGGCAAACATCAGCAGCACAGAGTTTATGTTCACGAACATTACCTGGCTCGGAAATGATGCCGGTCTGCATATCAATAATTTCGGATTAGCGCAAAAAATTGGTACGGACGATGTTCTGGGCTTCACCGTCAGCTCATGGAGCCTCGGCGATATCAACCGGACTACAGTAGCACAGCCCGAGAATACGCTCGGAACCTATAACATCAGCATGACGGGTATCGGGATACATTATGCGCACAAATTTTCCAATGCCATCAGCACAGGATTTAGCCTGCGCTACATCAGTCAGGGAACGGAAAATGTAAGCTCCTCAGGATTTGCTCTTGATGCAGGTATCCAGTATCACGCTGCCCGTGCAGACCGTGTCAAGCTGGGCATTGCACTGAGAAATGTAGGTCCGGCTATGAACTTCTCCGGCTCGGGTATCTCCGTGCGTGGGGTTCGTGACGGATCAGAGTATTCTTCGACATTAGAGAACCGGAATAACGACTATGAAATGCCTACGCTGCTTCAGATGGGCGGATCGTATGATTTCTTCTTTGATAGCACGGTAACGAATCACGTACTGACGGTAGCGGCTTCCTTTACTTCAAACTCCTTTGATGCAGATCAGGGACACATAGGACTACAGTATGCTTTCCGCAAGCTGGTGTTTCTCAGAGGAGGATATACCTATCAGAACGGAATTTTCAAAAACGACCGTACTACTGCCTATAATGGTCCAAGTGCCGGAGCAGGAGTAAGTATCCCTTTTGGAAAAGATGGCCTGAAAAGATTCGGAATTGATTATTCCTATCAATCTTCAGGGATATTCAACGGGACGCACATCTTCGGCGCCAGACTGGCCCTGTAATCCCTCGGTTTCGGAATAAACATAAGGAAAAGCCGCGCTGACTTATATCAGCGCGGCTTTTCCATGTATATGAGCATAGAAGTAATAGGGTAGATGTCCCTTATTTCTATTCCCAAAAATTTGCGTAAATTTGAAGCACTATGCAACGTCCCGTTTCTTCTTAGAGAAGCGGGGCGTTTCGTTTTATAATTGAAGACCAGAAAACAGGAAAAATTAGTCCCTATGAGTGAAGTTCATTACTTTAGCAAGGAAGGATTGGCCAAGCTTGAGCTTGAGCTGCGTACACTTCAGTCGAAAGGCCGTGCTGATATAGCCCGCCAGATTCAGGAAGCCCGCGAAAAAGGAGACCTCTCGGAAAATGCCGAGTACGATGCCGCCAAGGATGCCCAGGGGCACCTCGAAGCCCGTATTGCGAAGCTGGCCGATACCTTTGCCAATTCACGCATTATTGATGAGTCCACGATTGATACCTCCAAGGTGATGATTCTCTCAACAGTACATGTGAAGAATCATACCAATGGAAAGGATCTGAAATATACGCTGGTCTCTGAAAATGAAGCGAATATGAAAGAGGGGAAAATCTCTGTGAAATCTCCGATCGGGCAGGCGCTGATCGGCAAGAAAGTAGGGGAATCAGTGGAAGTGACCGTTCCGGCAGGTCAGCTGAAGCTGGAAGTACTGGAAATCAGCCGTTCTTAGTAAATTGTATTTTTCTGAGCTATGTATATCAATAATGAAATTCTCATCGGGGCCAGTCCGGATAAGGTCTGGAAAGTATTAACCGATCCCACGGAGACCGTAAAATACATGTATGCCTGCTTAGCCGTATCGGACTGGCAGGTTGGTAGCTCATTGAATTGGGTAATGCAGCATAATGGTGACGAAGTAAATGTTGTTGAGGGGAACATCCTGGCCTCTACTAATCCTAATTTAGAAACGGTAATAATAGAGATCATAGCGGTCAAAGGAAAGATACTGGCTATTGAGCCGCATAAGCATATCACCTATACGGTTATTGATCCGCATAATGCAGCGATTCCCGATCTTCCGGAGAATTATCTGACCGTCACATACGACCTGATCCCTGAGGGCGAGCATACGCGCTTTGCCGTCAGCCAGGGAGATTATACCGGAATGATAGAAGGCGAAAAGCGCTATAACGATGCCGTTTCCGCTGGAGGCTGGAGCAGTATTCTGGAGAAGATCAAGGCGCAGGCAGAAGCCTTATAAGGCAAAAGGGAATACATTTATTTCCCGAGACCCGAGATGATACTGATCGTCAGGGCTACGATAATCGTATTGAATATAAAGGAGATAATACTGTGCGTTAGTACTACCCTGCGGATGGTTTTAGAGCTTATTTCCACATCCGATACCTGAAAAGTCATCCCGATGACAAAAGAAAAATAGGCAAAGTCCAGATAGTCCGGCTTGTCATCTTCAGGGAAGCTCAGTCCGCCGCTATATTCCTTTGTCATCGAATGTGAAGGTCCGTAGTAAAGATGTGCATAGCGGAGGGTAAAAATAGTGTGGAGAAGTGCCCAGGATAATGCTACGCCCATAAGCGATATGATGGTATGGAATTGTTCCTCCAGGCGGGATCCGTCCATCTCCTTCATCATAAAAACAATTCCGGAGAAGCTGATACAGATGGATAGCACAACAAGCAGGAAGATAATATAGCGGCTCTCGTCCTGCTTCTGTGAGTCCTGACATATATCCTTTTGCTCGGCAGTAGAGAATGTGATCCAGCTGAACAGGATCATCATCAGTGCGAAGGTATTCCATGAAACCAGCAGGCTTGTGAGGAGTATTATCTTCATCATCAGGAGACTAATCAGGACAATACTGGCAATGCTCAGGCAGATTATCAGCCGCCGGAATGCACTGATATGATTGAATGATTTGATAAAACTCTCCATCGGGATTAATTACAATTCAAAAGTATGCTTAGTTTTGATTGGGCAAGGCATCCCTGAGGAGTTTGCGCCGAAAATTCCATGCAGGGGAGTATCAATTCATCGAAAGCATTAGTAACCACAAAGGTCGGGATCGGAATCAGTCTGGTGCTGGTTGTGCTGAAGGCGGCATCGGGATATATAGGCCACTCCTATGCGCTGATAGCCGATGCGACCGAAACAGGTGCGGATGTAATCAGCTCGCTTCTGCTGCTGTATGCGCTGCGCCTGGCGATGAAACCTGCCGATACGGAGCATCCTTATGGTCATGGCAAGGCTGAGCCGCTGGCGGCGGTCATCATCTCCGTTTTCTTAGTCGGAGCCGCTGGATGGATTGCCTGGCACGCCTGGGGATATATCCATATTCCGCACCGCCTGCCTCAGCCTTTTACGCTTGGAGTCCTTGCTTTTGTTATAGCCGTCAAGGAAACGCTCTATCGTTATGTAATGCGGGTCGGGAAGGAGCTCAACAGCCAGGCCGTGCAAGCCGATGCCTATCATCACCGCGCGGATGTAATTACATCGGTGACGGCAT
>JBBRLW010000030.1:0-10849 GCA_038231115.1 Bacteroidia bacterium | reverse complement strand
ATGATGCAAATAAGCCTCAGGACTGGACAGAAACGACTCCGGCTGACAAGGTGAAGCTTAAAATATCGGGTGGAGCTACGCTAATCTTTTTTGCATCAGATATGAGCCTGCAATATGCCATCAGCAAGAATGTAAATTCTGAAGGCCGCAGGCGCGGTATGGCATTGGAGAAACAAAATGACATGGGCATAGCGGGATCCTACTTCGGAAATGAGGGGGACATATTTGAGCCTATTGCCATGATCCATGATTCATCAGTAATGCGAAATATATAACAGATCAGATCAAACAGATATGAAACTTACCATCAGAATGTACTGTCAGGGGTTGGGAGACTGCTTCCTGCTGAAGTTTGAATCCGAAGCCGGGCAAAATCCATTTAATATGTTAGTAGATTTCGGTCTATTTCTGCATACGAAAGGCGAAACGATCAGGCTAAAGGAAGTCGCCGATAATATCAACCTGGAGACAGGCGGGATATTAGATCTGGTATTAGGGACGCATGAGCATTATGACCATTTGTCCGGCTTTGCGCATCAGGAGAGCTGGGATGTATTAGACAATATGAAGATCCGGAATTTATGGCTCTCCTGGTGTGAGGATGAGAAGTCAGAGCTGGCCACAAAGCTAAAAACCAGTACGCGTATTCAATCCAAAGCATTATTTGATGCTTTAGGGAAGGCCTCTGCTGATAAAGAAAAATTGGGGCTTGATAATAATAATATGGATCAGCTTGCAAAGATTCAGGGAGTGCTTGACTTTCAGGCGCTTGGTCAGGAGATGGGTGTGGAAGGGGAAAAGGTTCCGGCAACTACCAAAGCAATACAGAATCTAAAAGGGAAAGCGGAAAGCAGAGAGTATCAGATCCCCGGAAATGTCCGAACATTTGCGGAGCTTCCGGATATCCGCTTTTATATCCTCGGTCCGCCGCAGAGCGAGCTGATTACGAAATCTGATCCTTTTGGCGCGGTTCCGCAGACATTTAGTCTAAAAAGGGACGATGTAACAGGAGCGTTGCGAATGGAGTCGGATAGTTCAAGCGAGTATTCATCAAACGCCAGTCAGGATGATCTGCCTTTTGAGGAATCGGTGGGTATACCTATGTCGGAAGCAGATAAAAGCAGCGCATTTTATAAGCGTTATTATGTAAACGCCGATGCAAATAATAGTTCGAAAACTATACAGGAATATAATGAGGCGAGGAATATAGATTATGACTGGATATCGAGTGCGGAGGCGCTGGCGCTCGGACTTGATGACTATGTCAATAATACGAGCCTTGCCATTGCGATCGAGCATATTCCAAGCGGAAAAGTATTTCTGTTCCCCGGGGATGCGCAGGTAGGAAACTGGCTTTCGTGGCATGAGCTCAGCTGGAAGGTGACCGATGCACAGGGGAAAGTCCAGATCATTAATGCCGAGCATCTGCTGAATAACACGGTATTTTACAAGGTCGGGCATCATGGGAGCCATAACGCGACTTTGAAGACAAAGGGATTAGATATGATGACACATCCGGAGCTTAGCGCCATGATTCCGGTCAATGAAGAGTTTGCACACGGACAGGGTGGAAAAAATCCATGGCAGATGCCTTTCCACTCCATGTATGCTACTTTGAAGGAGCATACACAGAATAGGATCAGGCGCGCAGATAATATCGATTCCGCTCAGGTTTCGGGATTGGGGAATGTCAGTTTTGTTAGCGGCGGATCGTTCAGCGCGGGCGCGGATACGCCTATGTATTTTGACTATATCATTAATTTATAAAAGTAAGAGATAAATTTTATGGCAACAAATGAAGAGCTTTTAGCAAAGGAAATATGGGACATGTTTGCCGAGCCAACTCCACCCAAAAGAGCGGCCTGGATTTCAGCGGTACAGACAGGAAATATGCCTGGGATGGCTGCAGGAAGTGATGCGATTGTGAAATTTTCTGATTTCAATCAGCATCATCTCAAAAAGGCAGGTGCACTGGCGGATCATTGGATTGCCCTGGAGCAAAAAAGCCCTGGGATAGCAGGCGTACAATCAGTCGTTGATGCGTATAGAGCCTTGGAAGGGCATGAGAATCCGGATCTGCTGCTGTATGCGCTGACGAGCTATGTTACATTGCGTCCTCAGGATGGATTTCCCTTGCAGGTTCCGTCGATATTAATTACGGATCCGGATAAGATAGCGCCTTCGCATCAGGAAGATAGAGATGGAGCGCTTGGAGTCGCGGTAGGTTCAGCCATGGAGACCAAAATGGACTGGTTCCGCGAGGATCCGCTGCTGAATGAGCATCATGCGCACTGGCATCAGGTGTATCGCGGTGATGTGATTAAAGACAGGCAGGGGGAGATGTTCTTCTATATGCATCAGCAGATGCTGGCGCGTTATGATACGGAAAGAATGGGTCAGGAAGTTCCGGCAGTAGTGCCATTCAAGGATTTCAGTAATGCAGTTGCGGTAGGCTATGCTGCCGGACCGGATGTCAGGCTGAGCAATGCCTACACGCCACGGGCGCCAAATCAGCATGCGAATGATGATTTTGCAGCAAATCAGCCGGATATTCTGAGCGAAGCTATGAGTGATATTGCGTCAGGCATGTATGATATGAACGCGTCCACGTCGGAGATTAACAAACGCGAGACCGAGGCAATTAATGTCCTGGGTGGGATCATAGAGCCAAGTGCTGCCGCTGGGGCAAATCAGCCTTCGTATTATGGATATCATGGCGGAGGGCACATGTCCATTTCGGCAATTAATTCCAATGCTAATGCGGCGGGTGTGATGAGCAATACCGTAACAGCTATCCGGGATGTAATTTTCTGGGAATGGCACAAAGGGGTAGATGAGATAGGTCAGGCCTGGCAGGATAGGTCTCCGGTACAGGATCTGGCTACGGATGCGCCTCCGGTAAAAATGCGCAAGAGCGTAGATGCGCATGGAAAAGCCTACTCCGCGGATATTATTGTATGTAAATCCAGTACAATTGCAGGGATTGATGCGGCAGGATTCAATGGAGACGCATTTGGTGAGACGAATTTCGGCGGTGCCCAATGGAATACGGATTTTGCTTCGGGTATCAATGGAGCGGTTTCCACGGCGGATGTACTGAATACGAAGATGGCTTCAGGGACGATTACCGTATCTCCTGCGAAGGCATATACTTATCCGTATTTAACACACGATCCGTTCTGCTTTTTTATCCGTGTGGAAAATACTTCTGTCAGGACGCTGCATGTTACTGTCAGGATATTTATTGTCCTTGAGCAATATGAAAATGAGCGCAGGAAATGGATAGAGCTGGATAAATTTCTTCATGATCTGAAGCCGAACTCGAAAAGTGTCATTTTCCGGAGGGACAGGCAGTCCTCTGTTATACGGAAGCCAGCAGTGACTGATCCTTCTACACATAACACGCATTTCAATCCGGATGATATAAATGAATCGGACTGTACCTGCGGATGGCCATATCATCTGCTGTTGCCGCGGGGTAACAAAACGGGGATGCCATTCCGGCTCATGGTGATGATCACGGATGCGGCAATTGATTTGGTCGGGCCGGAGCCAGACTGCGGATCGCTCAGCTTCTGCGGCGCTCGGACAAGCGATTATCCGGATAAACGTCCTCTGGGCTATCCATTTAATCGGAAGTTTGATGCAGCACATCCGATTTCAGCTACCATTGCATCTATGGATAATATGGCGTCCAGGCTAATCACTATCAAAGAGCTATAATCAGGTGATCGAAGCTGGGGAATCCTATATCGTTGAGCTATGGGGCGGATATGATGATCCGCGCATGGCTCAGCTGCGGATTATGCTCCGCAATGCGATGATGGAGATGGGTCTGATTCCGGACTGGAAGGAATATCATCCGACTGGAAATAGTGCTGAAAAATTTCCGGAATATTTCCGGAAATATGGCTCAGGAGAGATTGCTATGGCATCGAACGGGATCATTATACTGGCGCTAAAAGCATCTGATGCAGGAGAATCGTTTGCTGCTGCGGAAATGGTTGGGAAAATCAGAGAAACAGCAGCGGGATTCAGGCGGATGAATGGTCGCCGCGCGCGGAAATCCTATATGTCGTTTTTTCTGGCGCTGGGGATCGCGTTTTTCCCGAAGTGTCCTTTTTGCTGGGCTGCCTATATGACGGTTTTCAGCGCGATGGGATTAGGCACGGTATCCTTTCAGCCCTGGATGCTTCCGGTGAT
Organism: Bacteroidia bacterium; assembly: GCA_038231115.1. Classification (GTDB taxonomy): domain Bacteria; phylum Bacteroidota; class Bacteroidia; order CAILMK01; family CAILMK01; genus JBBRLW01. The sequence continues at coordinate 6,646 of JBBRLW010000030.1, read as the reverse complement.
GCTGCTCATGCTCGGGCTAAATACGCTGTCCATGTATTTCAGCCGGAAGCGGCATGGATGGGGGCCATTGGTATTGAGCCTCTCGGGCGCGCTGCTGGTCATTTTGGGCAAGCTGATCTTCCATGCGGTAGCTCCGGTGTACGTGGGAGTGCTTATGCTTCTGTTTGCATCGCTGTGGAACAGTCTGCCCACGCGGATGGTTACTTCGATCCGGTATCTGCTGGGCTTGAGAATCAGCTGATACTGTAATCAGCTGGATAGGAGCTGCTGATAAGCGGCAATCAGCCGCAGCATAATCTGCTGCTGATCGTACTTTTCGACGGCTGTCTGATGCGCGGCCTGTGCAATGCGCTGTGCCTCGTTCGGATGGCTTAATAAACGGATGATGGTATCAGCAAAAAGCTGAGGATCATCAGCGATGCAGATGTCGTGATCTGGAGTGATCTCTATGCCTTCGGCTCCGATGGTGGTAGATACAATGCATTTTCCAAGTGCCAGTCCTTCGATGATTTTGATACGCATTCCAGAGCCGGAAAGGAGTGGGACGATCATCAGATGATGCTGGCGCATGAAATCTTTAGCGTCGGGTACATTTTCCTGGACGGTAATCCGCAGCTCGGGCTTTTGCTGCGCCATCATTTTCCAGGACTGGGGCATAGCACGTCCGGCGAGATGCAGACTGACTTGCGGCAGCTTTCGGAGGACAGCGGGATATATTTTTTCCAGAAACCACTCCATTCCCTGCTGATTGGGCAGCCAGTCCATAGATCCGAGATGGAAAATGCTGAATGGCAGCTCAGGAGCCTGGGCAGGGAGGTACTCATCGGCGTTGATGCCCATAGGAGAAACAAATATGGGACACGAACATCCGAGCTGGTGCTGCATCCAGTCGCGGTCATAAGCAGTTATGGCGGTGATTGCGTCCATTTTGCGGAGGCACTGAGTCTCAAATCGCTTCATACGCCGCGTGAGAAGGGAAAGCCATACGCGCTTAATCGGATTCCCTTCTGCAGCGCTGAGCCGCTCCCATATCAGGTATTCGATATTATGCGCGCGGAGGATCATTTTGCTCATGGGGGATGATCTGCGTGCTTCATCCACGTATTGAGCTATATGCAGCCCTTCAAACTGGACAATATCATATTTTGTCTCCGATAGCATCTTGTGTAAGCTGCGGACAAAATCGGCGGAGTAAAATCGCTGTATGTTATAAGACTCGGAAGTGAACAGGTTTCCCAGGGCACTAGGAACGGTGACATCCGTGTTAATATCTACGGATTGAAATTTGCCTAAATTGCTTAAAAAATCAGCGGGTAAGTCATTTGGATTTATATAGTGTTTGTTGGTGTTAAGGGCGAGGAAATCTACAGAGATTCCCGCGCGATTGAATCCTTCGGACATGGCACGCATGGCCAGCGCGCCGCCATCGCGGGTCGGGTAGGGAATCCGGTTACAGAGCTGGAGTATGCGCATCAATCAGCTTATGAGATACTGGTAAGCGGCTTTTTGCGGGTCAGTAATTTCCGTATGAAGCGTTTCTGCTTATCGAAATTAAAGGAGATGCTGTCTTTATTGGCGCGGTAGGTCAGCCATATTCCGACGGGTGCCAGAATAATCGTCGGCATCCACATTCCGAGTAAGGGAGAGATGGCGCCCTGCTTGGCTGATTTTTCGGAGATGATATAGATTACATAGAATACCAGGAACATGAATATGGCGACTACGGTCGGAAGTCCCATTCCGCCTTTGCGGATAATGGCTCCGAGGGGTGCGCCAATCAGGAATAGCGTCAGGCAGGCCAAGGAAAGCGAAAATTTCCGCTGCCACTCAATCTGGTAGCGGATCAGCTGCTTCTCGTAATTATCGATGGTTTTGGACTGCTCGTCTATAAGCGTTTTGACTGTCCGGGCATTGATGAGCGCGAGGCTGGTCAGCGTTTTGTGTTCTCTTGCGGGAAAATAGTCCAGCATGGTCTGATGGTCAGTCAGGGAAGCTTTTATGGGTAGCGATTTTCCTTTGAACAGGAAAGTAGTATCCTTTATGACATGGAAATATGGCTTGATGAAATTGGTGATGAAAGTCCGCTGGGAGTCAACCACTGTACGCATGGAGTCCTCATAATAGCTCAGCTGATTGATATTGAGCATCTCGAAATGATCCTTGAATAATTCCTCCTTGGTGCGGCTGAATGTAAAGGCGCTCAGATCAAACCGGATGGCGTATGACTTGAAATACTGTCGGTTTGCCGGATAGCTCGGCTTGCTGTAATCTTTGGAGGGCATTTCCTCATATCGGCTTCCATTGTAGAGGTCAATGAGGAGGGTGCGGTCGTTATCTACGGTGCGCATGAATCCGGACTCGGCTGCCATGACTACATCGTCTCCATTGTTGCGGGTGTGATCGTAGATGAGGATTCCACGTATTTTGTTGGTCTTTTTGTCTTTATGAGATATCCGTATGGAGTAGTTTTCTATGGCTCCATAGAAAACGCCTTCTCCGATATCCAATGCCGGGCGTTTCTGACGGATATCGTAGAGGAGGGAGTGGAATTTGAGATTGGCACTCGGAATAACGTTATTGGCAAAGAAAAAGGCTCCGGTGGAAAGTAGGATGGCGAAAAGGATCAGGGGCATCATGATCTGAATGAGCGATACTCCGGCTGATTTCAGGCTGACAAGCTCGTAGGTTTCGGCGAGCTTTCCCATCGCCATTATCGATGAAAGCAGTACGGAAAGGGGAAGCGCGAGCGGAATAAACGATGCTGAAGCATAGAATAATAGCTCGATGATGACGTACCACTCGAGACCTTTGCCGACCATATCGTCAATATACTTCCACAGAAACTGGATCAGTAGGGTGAAAACGACAACAAAGGTCGTGGCAATGAAAGGGCCTATAAAGGCATCGAAGGTGAGCCGGAATACTTTTCTGCCGATAATGACCATAGATCCTTTGAGGATACAAACTTACCGAAAATCAGGCCGAAGGCAGCGCTATGCTGCGCCTATCTCCGCTGCTGCTGTTGCTGCTGCTGCATTCCTTGGATAACTGCCTGAAGATTCTCGCGGGCTTTGTAGAACTGGGGATAGATCTTGAGCGCCGCCTGAAACTTCTGAATGGCAGAAGGATACTGATTTTTACGGATATCCATGTAGGCGCGTAAATACTGATCGGCAGCCGGCAGAGGTACGTTCTGGGTTCCGCCCTGGGCTTCTGCCTGAATCTTGACGGAATCCGTATTATACTTCGGATGGGCTTTCATTTCCTCAAGGGCTTTGAGCGCCTCCTCTGATTTTCCGGATTCTATCTGAATATAGGCAATCTGAAAAAGATATTTCGGAGAATTGGTCATTCCGAAGAGTTTCTTGTTGATGTTGAGCGCTTCCTCGGGACGGCCTTCCATCATCGCATTGGTGATTTTGATCTCGAGCATGGTCTTATTGTCCGGATCGGTTTTGAGCTGCTCGGTAGCAATTATTCCGGCAGAGTTCGGCATCTGCAGGGCTATATATATGGCAGCGAGGGTATCCTGATACTTGCGGGAGTGTTTTGCATCCAGCTCAATGAGGGCATGTGCGGCATATAAAGCGGTATAGGGATCCTTGAGACGAATGGATTCTTTGAAGACTTTCTCGTCTAAGGCGTAGAGTTCTTTTTGTACGGGGCTAAGTTCTATGGCTCCTTTGGCTGATTTTTGAGGGGCTTTGTCTTTGGCATTATTGCAGGCGGACAGGCAGAGAATGATCGCCGTACAGGCAGTATAGACTATGGATCGGACTGGATTCATTGGGCAAAGGTAAGATGAATTCGGATAGGGTAATTGTGGAGCAGACTCATTGGAGGGCATCTACCAGTTCTCAATTTGCGGTGATCCGTTAGGCATTATATTCTATCTTTGCCGCTTAACAATTTTCAGCTTGAAGATCAAAAAAATAGCTGTTTTTGCAGCAGCGATCCTATTTATGAATACAGCCGCAGATGCGCAGGCTAAGCTTGTCAAAAAAGTGGAAGCCAAAGCAGGCAGCCAGGAAGTAGTCATTCCGTATGAGAAGTATATGCTTCCTAACGGACTGACGCTCATTATCCATGAAGATCATAGTGACCCGATTGTCCATGTGGACGTTACCTATCACGTAGGGAGCGCGCGTGAGGAGATCGGCAAGTCCGGCTTTGCACACTTTTTCGAGCACATGATGTTTCAGGGCTCCAAGAATGTAGCGGATGAGGAGCATTTCAAGATCGTGACTTCTGCCGGAGGGACGATGAACGGGACGACCAATCGTGACCGTACCAATTATTTCGAGACGGTTCCGAAGAACTATCTCGAAACGGCATTGTGGCTGGAGGCAGACCGGATGGGCTTTCTGCTTGAAGCGGTAACGCAGAAAAAATTTGAAGTTCAGCGGGCTACGGTCAAGAATGAGAAGGGTCAGCGCTATGAAAACCGTCCGTATGGAATGGTAGGAGAAATAGAAGGGCGTAATTTTTATCCGTTCGGGCATCCGTATAGCTGGACAACGATCGGATATATTGAGGATCTGAACCGCGTGACGGTAGATGACCTGAAGAAATTTTTTCTCCGCTGGTACGGGCCTAACAATGCGGTTCTGACGGTAGGTGGAGATGTAGATAAGGCACAGGTGATTCAGCTGGTAGAGAAATACTACGGAGGTATTCCACGCTGTCCGGAGGTGAAAAAACCTGTCGCGGCGGCGTTTTCTTTAGAGAAGACACGTTATTTATCTATTGAGGATAATATCCGTTTCCCGATGCTGCGGATCACGTATCCGACGGTTCCCAATTACCATCCGGATGAGGCCGCATTAGATATCCTGGCTGATATTCTAGGCGGAGGGAAGTCTTCTATCATGTATCAGAATTTTGTGAAGAACAAGAAAGCTATTCAGGCGGGGGCACAACATCCGTGTACGGAGCTGGCGGGAAATTTCACGTTCGTAGTGCTAAACTATCCGGGTGCGAAGCTGCCCGAGACGGAAAAGGAGATTCGCGCCACTATGGAAGAGTTCATCAAAAAGGGTGTAACAGATGAGGAAATTCAGCGCGCTGTGGCTCAGCATGAGGCCAATACGATATTCGGACTGGAATCGGTTTCCGGAAAAGTATCTACGCTGGCAGCCTATGAAACCTTCACTGGAGATGCCGGATATATCAACAAGGATATTTCCCGTTATGGCAAAGTGACCAAAGCGGATGTGATCCGTGTATTTGATAAATACATCAAGGGAAAAAACTCTTTGGTGACAAGTGTTTATCCTAAAGGGCAGAAAGATATTATTGCTGCAACGGATAACTATACGGCCGGAGGCGATACCGTCAAATCAGCAAATAAGGAGTACGAAGGCCTTGCCATGCTTGAAGCGAAAGATAATTTTGACCGTAGCAAGCATCCGGTACCCGGAGCGAGTCCGATTGTGATTCCTCCTGCTACTTACGCGTTTGATTTCCAGAACGGACTCAGAGGCATGGGCGTATATAATGGCGAAGTTCCGACGGCTTATCTGCAGGTCAATGTGGCCTGCGGACAGTGGCGTCAGCCGAAAGGCAAGGAAGGCGTAGCCTATCTGCTGGCTCAGCTGATGGAGGAATCCACGCAAAAGCGTAGCGCCGAGGCATTTGGAGATGAAGTAGATCGGCTGGGTTCGACAATCAGTGTTGGAGTAGATGAGGAGAATATATCCGTATCCATGCGCTCGCTGACCAAAAATATTCAGCGTACCTCAGAACTGATGCTCGAGCAAATGCTGATGCCGAAATTCGATGCGGAAGAGTTTGCTCGGGTCAAGCAGCAGCATCTGGAAGCGCTGGCCAATCAGCGCGTTCAGCCGGTGGCTATGGCAGATAATGCATTCCAGGAACTGATTTATGGCAAGGAACATCCGTTCGGGAAGTCCCTGTTGGGCACGGAAACATCCGTAAAATCAGTGACGCTTGAGGATGTGAAAGCCTATTACGATCAGTTTTTTGCGCCGAATATCGCAAAAGTAGTGATCGCTGGCAATATCACCGGAGCAGATGTAGAGAAGCTTCTGGCTCCCCTGAGAGACTGGAAGAAGAAGGCCATTGCAGAGGTTAAGAAGCCGGAAGTCCCGACGTATATTAAGACGAAAATTTATCTCGTAAATAAGGATAAAGCCCCACAATCCGAGATTAGAATCGGAAGTGCAGCGCTACCATACGATGCCACCGGAGAGTATTACAAGGCTCAGGCGATGAACTATATATTAGGCGGAGCTTTCAATAGCCGCATCAACCTGAATCTGCGTGAGGACAAGGGATACACCTATGGCGCACGTTCGAGCTTCATTGGGAATCATTTGGGAGGCCGTTATCAGGCTGCTGCAGGCGTCAAAGGCGATGCAACCTGGCAATCGGTTCAGGAGTTCATGAAGGAGATCAAAATGTATGCGGACAAGGGAATCAAAGCAGAAGAGCTTGACTTTACCAAGCGTTCCATCCTTGAGCGTGAAGCTCTGAAATACGAAACCAATGCTCAGAAAGCAGGATATGTAGAACGGGCTATCGATTACAACCTTCCGTCGAACTATAGTATCCAGCAGGCGGGTATCCTGAAATCATTGACGGAGGCGCAGATTGATGCGCTGGCCAATCAGCGCGTTCAGCCGGT
>JBBRLW010000029.1:0-10937 GCA_038231115.1 Bacteroidia bacterium | reverse complement strand
TCTTCCTGTCATAAAGGAGATACTTGACAGGTATAGCCCTAATATCCATGGAATTGTACATAATACGGGTGGAGGTTATTCCAAAGTCAGTCATTACAACAGCACGTTAGAGATAGTAAAAGATAATCTTTTGGAAGTACCTCCGGTATTCAAGCTCATTCAGACACAGCAAAATACAGACTGGAAGGAGATGTTTAAAGTCTTCAATTGTGGGTGCCGTCTTGAAGTTTATACAGATGCAAGCACTGCTCAGGATATTATAAGCATCGGAGAACACTACGGAATAAGCGCTCAAATTATAGGCTATTGTAGACCTTCGGAAGATGGCAAGCCATCAATAAAGCTCAGAACCTCATTTACGGAGGAGATTACTTTTTAGACTATTTTACTTCCCATACCTGATTTCCTCTAATCAGGTCATCAATTTTGCCCCTGCCTTTGGAAGTCACTGATTCCTCCAACTGAAGATTGACCGAGTTTTCATACGTCGGACGATCCTTTTGGTAAAAGACTCCAAACGGACGAGGTAAATGCCCTTCCATATAGTTATTATCAAACATTCTGGATAAGATCGTCGCTTTTACGTAGTCTCTCTCGTCATGGATCCATAAATCATCCTGACTTGATTCAGCTGCATTCAGATCAGTAACTACAGGAGTAAAACCTTCAAGCCTGATTCCTTTGTTTCGGGACTCCCCGAATATCAGAGGTTTGCCCTGTTCGAGGAATAGTGTTTCCATGGGCTTGGTCTCCTTATCCGTAAAGATGAAAAATGCTCCATCATTGAAGACATTACAGTTCTGATAAATTTCCAGAATTGATGTTCCCGAATGTTCCGCTGACCGTTTGATCATCTCCTGCAGATGTTTGGGGTCTCGGTCCATACTTCGGGCAAAGAAGCTTGAATCTGCACCCAGGCAAAGCGCCGCAGGATTAAAAGGACTCTCAACCACTCCGAGCGGACTCGATTTGGTTACCTGTCCTTCCAGAGAGGTAGGGGAGTATTGACCCTTGGTGAGTCCGTATATCTGATTATTGAAGAGTAAAACGTTTAAATCCGGATTTCTCCTCAGTAAATGAATAAAGTGATTACCTCCGATGCTCAGGGCATCTCCATCACCTGTTACGACCCATACACTGAGATCAGGACGTGAGGTTTTGAGTCCCGTAGCTATTGCTGTAGCCCGTCCGTGAATAGAGTGGATACCATAGGTATCCATATAATATGGGAATCGGGAAGAGCAACCGATACCAGATACAAAAACAATGTTCTCTTTAAGAATATTCAGCTGCGGAATAACCGTCTGAACCTGTTTTAAAATAGAATAATCTCCACAACCCGGGCACCACCGGACATCCTGATCGGTGACCAGGTCCTTGGATGTGAAACTTGAAGCTGGATTTTCCAACACTCCGCTTAGGGTATCAGGATTCAATAAGTCTGACAAAATCGGTAATTTCTTTTACGGTGAAGGGCAAACCCTGTACCTTGTTCAATTGAATGGCATCAGATCTAAATTGCGCTTTAATCAGCAGAGCTAACTGACCCATGTTGATCTCGGGAATAATAATTTTGCTAAAGCTGCTCAATATATCCCTTAAATTAGAAGGAAAAGGATTAATCCAGCGCAGGTGTAGATGGCTGACTTCTATACCCTCATTGATGAGCTCGATAACTGCAGTCTTGACTGTGCCATAAGTTCCTCCCCAGCTTAGGAGCAAAATATCACCTTCTGATTTTCCATTGTCGAGCTGAATTTCTCCAATGAATGCGGCGATATTTTCTACTTTCTGTTTCCGGATATTGGTCATGTGCTGATGATTCAGCGCATCGTAAGAAATGTTTCCGGTAACATCTTCTTTTTCAATTCCACCGATCCTGTTTTGAAATCCTGCTTTCCCGGGCAATGCCCATTTTCTAACCAATCGCTCATCCCGCTGATAAGGATAATACTTTCCGTTAATCATATCACGGGAGCCTACATTGTTTCGGAGCGTAATGTCACTCAGCTCAGCTGACTGTGGAAACTTCCAGGGTTCAGATCCATTTGCAATGAATCCATCGCTAAGAAGAATTACAGGAGTCATAAATTCAAGCGCTGCTTTAGCCGCTTCGTAGGCAGCAAAGAAACAGTCTGATGGGCTTTGCGCTGCAACAATGGGAATCGGCGATTCTCCATGTCTGCCGAAAAATGCCTGCAATAGATCCGCCTGTTCAGTTTTTGTAGGCATCCCCGTAGATGGGCCTGCGCGCTGAACGTTGACGATCACCAAAGGAAGCTCAAGCATCATGGCCAGTCCCATTGCTTCTGTCTTGAGGTCTATTCCTGGTCCTGATGAACCTGTTACGCCCAGAGCTCCTCCGTAGGAAGCACCGATTGCTGAAGAAATAGCCGCTATCTCATCTTCTGCCTGAAAGGTCAGTACATTGAAATTTTTGTGCTTTGATAGCTCGTGCAGAATATCGGAGGCCGGAGTGATCGGATAAGTTCCATAGAATAGCTGAAGCCCGGCTTTATCAGCGGCTGCAATTAGTCCATACGCCAGAGCAATGTTTCCTGTAATATTTCTATAGACTCCCGGCGGTATGGAAGCGGGCTTTATTTCAAATCTTCCGTTGAAAGCCTCGGCAGTTTCACCGTAATTGTAGCCCGCATACAGGGCGCGGATATTAGCAGAGGCGATATCAGCGTTTTTTGCAAATTTTTTCTGAATAAAGTTTTCAGTAGGAATAATGGGACGGTCATAAAGCCAGTATAGAAGTCCGAGTACAAACATGTTCTTGCATCGATCTGCTTCCTTCGTTCCCAATCCAAGTCCTGAAACGGCTTCCCTTGTAATTTTGGATACGTTAACCGTATGAAGCTCATAATTGTCGAGGCTACCGTTCTTTAAAGGATTATCCCCAGCTTCAATTCCGGCCAGTCTGAGATTTTTTGCATCGAATCCCTCTTCATTCGCAATAATAATCCCTCCGGACTTAAGTGTGGATAGATTTTTTTTGAGTGCAGCAGCATTCATTACTACGAGGGTATCGCAATTGTCGCCAGGCGTGTAAATTTCATGGGAACCAAATTGAATCTGAAACCCGGATACTCCCGCGAGTGTCCCAACCGGAGCGCGTATCTCCGCGGGAAAATCGGGAAATGTCCCCAGATCGTTTTGTGAGATGGCTGTAGCGTTAGTAAATTCACTTCCAATAAGCTGGATCCCATCACCTGAATCTCCTGCAAAGCGGATCACGGCCTGATCTATAATTTTGCCTTCTTTAGGACTTATCGAATTTTCCATTTTAATAGGCTCTCTTGTTATTGCCTTCGTAATAGTTAATAAATGATTGATTCGCTACACGATTACCGCCCTGCGTAGGATAATTGCCTGTAAAGTACCAGTCTCCGGAGTGCTCGGGACAGGCAAGGTGTAAGTTTTCTATGGTCTGATAGATTACATCTACCTCTGCTTTGATCAAGTCAGATTTGAGCATTTGGGCAATTTTGACGGAAATCTGCTCATCCGTAAATTGATCATATATTTCCCTGACATGGTTAATATCGGATTTGCTTTCGAGTGCCTTTTTGCATTTGATGTAAACTTCTTCCATCAGAGCTTCCTGATGATTGTCTTTAAGAAGCGCAATAGCTGCACGGAATGCAATAAAATCATTCAATTTGGACATGTCAATTCCATAGCAATCCGGATATCGAATTTGAGGAGCTGATGAAACCACAATAATTTTTTTAGGTTTCAGCCGGTCCAGAATCCGAAGAATACTATTTTTCAACGTAGTCCCCCGTACTATGGAGTCATCTATAATCACTAAATTGTCTTCGTGGCTTTTGATAACTCCGTAAGTAGTGTCGTACACATGAGACACGAGATCGGAGCGCTGTTCGTCTGAGGTGATAAAAGTACGGAGCTTCGCATCTTTTACCGCTATTTTTTCTGCACGAGGCCTTATGGATAATAGCTGAGTCAATTGCTGGGGATCAAGTGATCCCTGTAATATTTTGTCCTTTTTGAAATCGTTGAGATAATCGTGCACCGAGCTCATCAATCCGAAGAATGCAACTTCAGCTGTATTTGGGATGTAAGAAAAAACAGTCTTCTCAATATCGCCTTCTATAGACTTAAGTATCTGGGGCAGCAGGAGCTTGCCAAGCATTTTTCTTTCCTGATATATATCAGTATCCGTACCTCTGGAAAAGTATATACGCTCAAATGAGCAGGATGTTCTCTTTCGCTCGGGTAAAAGCCTGATCGTACGGGTCTCGCCCGTTTTGGAAATTATTAGCGCTGTTCCAGGCTCAACTTCTTTGATGTTCTTGTAATCTACATCAAATGCGGTTTTGATCGGAGGCCTTTCTGAAGTAACTACGACCAATTCATCATTTTCAAACCAGTGGGCAGGACGTATTCCATTCGGATCCCGGATAACAAATGAGTCACCGTCACCCAATATCCCTGCAATGGCATATCCTCCGTCAAACTCTGGTACGGCAGATTTCAGGATTTCTTCCAGCTCAAGCTTGTTGAAAATCTCCTCGTTTATGTGTTCCTGATTTAATCCTTTTTCTCTTAGCTGAGTGTAGAGCTTTTCAACCTCTTCGTCCAGAGAGTGTCCCAGTCGCTCTAAAACGGTAACCGTATCTGTTGTATTGCGTGGATGCTGACCAATAGAAATCAGCTTCTGAAAAAGCTCATCATTATTGGTCATGTTGAAATTGCCAGCAAGAATCAGATTCTTCGTTTTCCAGTTACTCTGGCGTATAAAAGGATGACATGAGTGTATGCCCTTGGTTCCATAAGTTCCATACCGCAGATGTCCCAGATAGACATCTCCAAGATAAGGAACATACTTGTATTCAATCGTTGGATTTTCCGTACTTGTTTGAGGATCAATAAATCCGGAATTACGGATCTCCTTAAATATCTCATCAAATATGATGGGAAGAGGATTGGATTCATGGGATCTGTGCCTGAAAATATACGGATGGCCTGGCTCAACCGTCTGTTTAAGGACAGCTACTCCTGCTCCATCCTGACCTCTATTATGCTGTTTCTCCATCAGGAGATAGAGTTTGTTCAGCGGATAAAGTGATGTCCCGTATTTTTCTTTGAAAAACTCCAGCGGTTTTTTCAGCCGGATGAGTGCTATCCCGCACTCATGTTTAAGCGAATCGCTCATCTACTCTAAATGATTTGCAAAGGTACCACAACTAATTGGAGCTAATGTCGGTTGCGTTACATCACGGATTTTATCACAAATACTGCCACAAGTATCAGGGCAGCGATGGTTCCCTCTTTTATGGGATAATAGCTGGACAGATTATATCCCGATTGTTTGCAGTACAGGATGAGCAGAATTTTCTCCACAAAATAGGATGCAAGCGTAGCCCAGGCAATTCCTATAAGCCCCCACAAATGCAATCCTATAAAATTGAAAATAATATTGATTATCAGCTCGGCAATAGAAATTCTCAATAGTCCAGCGGATTTGTTTCCGGCTATAAGTATGGTCTGGGGGAAAAGAATCCGGGGAGTAATGGTCAGTGAATAGACTGCAAATAGTGGAGCAGCTTCCCAAAATTTGGGGGTAAAAAGGAAAGTGATGATTTCCCGGGAAAACAAAATGCTTAGAAAAGCAATGGGAGTCAGAAGAAATATCAGCTTACGCGTTCCCTGGAGAATGTGGTTTAGTGCTGCTGATTTATCGGTTTGTTCAGTTCGGGCAAATTCTGCTGAGGCAGAATTGCTGAATGTGTTTGCAATCTGACTGACAACCGGAATTTCCCTGGCCCCGTATCTAAATATGGCAAAAGTTGATAAGGAAAAATATAGACTTACAAAAGCACTATCGATGTACGCGAATAATCCGCCTATAAGTAAAGTTAATATATAAGGCTGATAATCAATAAAATCTGACCTAATGTGCTTATAATTGCAATAAATCCAGGGCTTTATATTCCAGCACAGGAATAATAACTTGATAAAATTCCACAGGCCAAGAGTAAGGAGAATTACCTCAAACGAATGAGTATAAACGTATCCACAAACTACTATGGCACAATAAACACTTGAATTGATGAAAGCGAAAATTATCAGGGATGAGTGTCGTTTTTTTAGAAAGAAAAAGTATTCCAGCAAATAGGATGGTCCATTCGTGAAAAGATATACCAAAAGTACCCCCGACGAAATTTTTAATCCCCTGAAAAATGGACTGTAATGTACAACAGCTAATCCGAAGAAGGTAAACAGGAGGCTTAGAGTCAGTAATAGAACAAAGGTGTTGGATAATATCTGATTTTGAACCTCGATTTTGCTCTCAACACTATATTTTGGCAGGAGACGATTTATAATTCCGGATACCCAAAAGAAGCTAAACAGGGTAGCAAAATAAAAGGCTGACTCCAAGCTGCCGAGAAAAATCTTGTCATTTGTAAGATGTGTGAGGAGAACCGGAGTCAGGATAAGCGCTCCCGTACGGCAGAGGAGGAAAAACTGCAGAGTTTTAGCAGATGTAAATAGATAGTCCCTGGTAAAATACTTCTTCATCTGCTGCGTTACAAAGGTATTCATCACCTTCAGAAAAAAACGTTATTAACAGGACTGTAACTTTGCAACACTTGAGCTTATTAATGAAAAAATGGTTTTTCCTGGTTTTGCTGCTTTTCAGCGGAAATCTGTTCAGTCAAAATATTGCGATCGGACAATGGCGATCCCATCCGAGTTTTAGAGAGGGTAGTAAGCTCGAAGAAGTCAACAATTCCATATTTTGTCTTACTAAATATGGAATATTCTATCTCGATAAGGACTACGGAAGTATAGTAGTACTGAGCAAAGATAAAGGTCTATCCGATGTTCAAGCCAAAGCTATTAAGTATAATAAGCCTCTGGATCTGATTTTTATAGGCTACGGGAATGCCAATATTGATATTATACATCAGGGGAAAATTACCAATGTTCCAGATCTTTTAAACTATGGCGGCGTAATCGGAATTAAAGAGATAAACAACTGTGATATCTATAAATCAGATTGTTATATTTCTACATCCTTTGGAATTATTAAGTACGATACCCGCAAAAATCTCATTGTTGAAGATTACAGGGACATAAACCCTGAAAATGCTACTCAGCTGAATGTATATGACGTTTCCATTTTCAGGGACAGTATTTACGCTGCTACTGAAAAGGGATTAATAGCTGCATCGCTCAGCACAAATGTAAATCTTAAAGATTTTCAAAACTGGAAGTATATCACGAAAGGGGATTGCAGAGCTATAGATACTTTTCATAACAGGCTTTACATTGGACTAAACATTTCATCTAATGGCTTACGATATTTGGATAGCTCAGGTCTGCATCAAATACCTGACACTAACTTTCATTACATACGATCTGTAGATTCCCGCCATGGACACATGACAATAGTATCGGGTGAAAAGCAGGATAAGAAAATAGGTGGTGTAGTAACTACTTTTGACTCTACCGGATCATATCATCATATATATGATACTCCAAATGACGTACTTCTTGATAAGGACGGTCGGGAATGGTATGCCGACAATGAGTACTCACTGCTTGGAAAGAAGAAGGATGGAAGCGGCTATAATTATTATGGACTCAATGGACCATTGTCCTACAGTAGCCTATCGATGCTTTCAACAGAAGAGGGTATGGTAGTCACTGCCGGAGGATTCTTGCCAGACTATGCTCCGATTTTCAGCGTTTCAGGTTTCTACATTTTCAAGAACGGAGTCTGGGAGAATAAAAATAGCTCGAGTGTTCCTTCTATTCCAAATCCGTTTTTTGACATGACCTATTTAGTGCAGGATCCTACAAGCAAACATTTGTTTATCGGTTCAATGTTCAATGGACTCATGGAATACTATCAGGATAAGGTCATTAATATATATAATGAAAAAAATAGTCCTATTACTTATAGGGCTAACGGAGGTCCCGGGGATCCAAATAAAGTGACAGGACTTGCATTAGATAATAGCGGTAACCTGTGGATTTCCAACTTTCTGGCGCCTCATCCATTGATTGTAAAAACGCCTCAGAATAAGTTTTATAGCTATGAAGTCGGATCGGCTGTTTTGAAAAAGGATTTATGTCAATTGGTAGTAGATGATTATAATCAGGTTTGGGCGCTCACTTCCCTATATGGAGGGTTGGTCGTTTTCAATTACAATAATACTTTGTCGAATACCTCCGATGACAAGTTCAGAGAATTTTCTACTGGAAAGGGAAATGGTAATCTTCCGGACGCCAAAACGAACTGTATCGTAAAAGATAAGGAAGGTCAGATCTGGGTAGGTACTGATAAAGGTGTCGCTGTATTTTTTGATCCTTCTTCGGCTTTTAGCAAACAGGCCGATGCTACGCTGCCATTTATTAATGATGGCCAGTATGGTGGCTATTTGCTACAAACTGAAAACATTAAGTGTATAGCTGTTGATGGAAGCAACCGGAAATGGATCGGTACGCGTAGAGGTGTTTGGGTGGTATCGCCTGATGGGACAAAGATTATCCACAACTTCACGGCTGCTAATAGTCCATTGTTCTTGGATGATATCCGCACCATAGGAATTGATGGCAAAACCGGAGAAGTGTTTATTGGAACCTCCTTAGGAATATGCTCTTACAGAGATGCTCCTACAGATCCTAAAGAATCATTTGAGCATGTATATGCCTACCCTAATCCTGTCAAGCCGGATTATGATGGGGTAATAGCAATTAATGGACTGGTACAGAATACCTCCGTAAAAATAACTGACCTTAACGGAAAATTAGTCTATGAAACTACATCACAGGGCGGGACTGCCACCTGGGATGGAAGAAGTTTCGGCGGAAGAAGGGCAAACTCAGGAGTGTATCTGGTATTTTTAGCGGATGATACTGGCGCCAATAAAATGGTCACGAAGATTATGATTATCAGGTAAGTATGATCCAAAAGCTGAGAGCCATTGTTCTGCGAAAAAGCAGATATACTGATAACACTGTCATTATTAACGCTTATACTTTAGAACACGGGCCTCAGGCTTTCATAGCTTCTGGAATGAATAATCCCCGGCTTCCCATGAAGGAAGCCTTTTTTCAGCCTTTTATACTTCTGGATCTTGTATCGTACTATAAACCTCAGGGCAGTATCCACAGACTTAAGGAAGCTCATGTTTCCCCCTTGCTGAACAATATTTTATTTGATGTGCTTCATACTACTGTGGCCATGTTCTTAGCCGAGGTAGTTGCGAAATGCATCAAGGAAGAAGAAGAAAATATAGCCTTATTTGATTTCCTGGAGCGAAAAATACTCGAACTTGAACTGGCTCAGGATTATGAGCTGGCATTATTTCCTTTAACATTTTTGATTGATTTTGCAGTAGAGCTCGGATTTCAACTCCTCAATAATTTTTCAGATCAAAATATTTTTTTCAATCTTAGAGAAGGCAGCTACTCTTCCAGGATTGAGTCCAGCGAATATTCGCTTGGCAGTGAAGAAAGTGAATTTTTGAGTCAGCTTATTGATCGCCATCAAAGAAAGAATTTTGTGAAGGCGCCAAAAAATTTACGCAATGATCTAATTGAGCGCATGCTTGTCTTTTATCAGATACACGTTCCATCTTTTCTTAAAGTAAAATCCTTTGAAATTCTAAAACAGGTATTATCCTGATTAAAGAACTGTTAAAGGCTCAGTATTGTAAGAACGTATAAATAAAGACATGCGCGTAGAAATCAAATTAGACGTTAAGAATGCCTCCGAGGTTATTGAAAAAAATAAGGGTCAGTTTATGGCTTTGGTTGCAGATGCCATTTTCAGCGATGAGAAGCTGAAAGAAAAAGTAGAGGAAGCCATCGCCGGAGAAATGGTTAAAGCATTGGATGAGAATATCCGCAAATCTCTCATTGAAAAAGGTGTTGAATTTGATCTACAGATTGGGGCTTATGTCCACGAAATGACCAAGTATAATATTTAGTCAGGCATTAGCCTTCAATATAGAATGAAAAGCTTACAAAATTAGACCGGAGCTTTTCAAACACTGCATTGTACAGCCTTTCGTCATGGTCAAGAACATTATTGACTCCAGTCGAGAACTTGAGCTCAGGGCTGAGCTTGAAGTACTTTGTATAGATATCAAATCCGACTCCATACTCGTAGAACCAGTTATTGGGTCCTAATATAAGCTTGGGATCCGTTGGGTCTTCTACAGCTCCTCTGTCCGAGGATAGATCGTAGGAATATTTGACTCCGGCGACCATGTATATCCGTATGTTCTGATGTCTTTCTGATTTTAGCTTCACAAGAAGTGGTAAATCAAATAAGGATGACTCTACGGTTTTCGTTAAAACGTTTACATTACCTCTGAAGTAGTTGACATTCCTTTGACTGATTCCCACGGATGGGGTAAAGCGAAGATCAAAATAATTTCCAAGATGCAGATCGGCAACGGCTCCAATGACAACTCCGGGAAATCTCTCAATTTCGATTTTTGAGAAGCTATCCTGTTGATAAAACAGTTGAGAATAGGATGGTTTGAAGTTTCCTATTGTAGTTCCAAGATAAAATCCGAAATGGTATTTTTTCTTAAAATCGAAAAAAGGTTGCCGCTGATTCTGAGCCAGTCCTTTCTCGAAACATAGACAGGTGAGGGCAACAATGACTATTTTCTTGCCGTGTACACGGTACTTATCCCAAAAGTTAACGACTTCCACGTTGTTTGTTTAAATCCTTCCTGTTCAAGAATGTCGCATAAGGCTTTTCCATAGGGGAAAGCATTTACCGATTCGGGAAGATAGGTATAAGCGGTAGCATTCTTAGAAACCAGCTTCCCAACCGTTGGAAGAATGTTTTTAAAGTAGAATTTATAAATCTGCCGGAAGGGGAAGGTTTCAGGCTGAGAAAACTCAAGGATAATCAGGAGCTTATCTGGTTTAAGGAT
>JBBRLW010000028.1:0-10945 GCA_038231115.1 Bacteroidia bacterium | reverse complement strand
GAAGGCCTCCCTCGAAATGACAGCTTAGAGTGCTATTGAGGTATCAGGCTCATTGCAGGGGCGGAGATTTCTTCGGTCGGCTTGAAGGCCTCCCTCGAAATGACAGCTTAGAGTGCTATTGAGGTATCAGGCTATACTTCATCCCTCTTAATTATTACCTCTTACCTATTAATTATTACCTATCAAAGGTCTTTAATCCGGAAGGGTACTTTAAAGCGGATGGTGCGCTCTACGGCGTGTCCTTTTTTGCGGGCAGCAATCCAGGGAGGCATATTGGATACCACGCGAACTGCCTCCTTGTCTATCCGGATACTGACTTCACTGAGGGCTTCTGCGTTCTTGACGTGTCCATCCTTGTCGATCGTCACGGCTACCTCCGAGATTCCTTCCAGATGCACCTCTTTTTCTCCGAAGGGATACTCTATATGGGACTCGAGGTAGCTCAGAAGGGCATCGCGTCCGCCCGGAAAGGCAGGCGGATGATTATCGGACATAGAGTCGTTCATGGCCTCTTCTGATAAATCCGTGCTGCCGATATTGCCGTACAGGCTCTTGGGACGTGCTTCCAGCTCCGCTTTGGCCTGGGCCGCGGCGATTATTGCAGCGGAGTCAATCAGGGCAGGCGCTACGGAAACCACCGTGCTGCCGGCGCTGGGTGCAGCTTCAGGGACGGACTGCTTGATCTCTACTTCCTTGACCGTAGAAGGATCTACGGTGGCTATTTCCTCGATTTTATCCTTGTTGAGCTTCGCTGAGCCATTATCCGTGGAGCTGCCATTGGCCTGATCTGCGGCATCGGCCTGCTGACCCGGACCCGGAAGCAGGTCGATCTGCGTCAGGTGAAGTTCCGTTTCTCTGGCCGCATTCATGACCGTGTAGAGATGCCAGAAATCAATGGCTTTCTGGGTGGAGAACAGCAGGGCAGGAAACACTAATAAACTGATGATAAATGACTTAAGCAACCTCCACCAATACTCCCGCCGCAGGACGTACGCTCCGTAGCGCTTGTGGCGTCCCTCAAAGACAATATCCTCGTAGTCAAGCTTCTTCAGGTCAGGTGCTGGCACCCGATCCGCATCCATATCTATATCATTATCAGGCGGCACAGTCAAGGGATCAGGTATATCTATATCGTAGCGCGCGCGGAGGCACGTTCCAATTCAGGACGAAAATTACGTCAGTAGCGTGAGGTTTGGACGCACATAAACGGAGAAATTTCCGGATATCAAATTATTTTTGCGGAAAGTATCACGTATCTGGAAAGTGGCTAACTTGCCAGTGCATTGAGGAGGAGAGACATAGAGCTGTGGGACGGAAGCGCTCCGCGGGTGACATGGCAGAGAGATATCAGCGCAGTACTTATCAGGGGCAAGATCCTGATGATTGCTTGAGCATCAGATCATCAGTTTAATTTTTTTTCGATATGAAGAACGTTTTCAGATTTGTTTCATTGAAGCACGGCAGCACATCGCAGCCGCGTAAGCTCCTGATGATATTGTCAGCCGTGCTGATAACCACGCTTACTGCTTTCGGGGAAGATCACCTTTCTGTCCGGCATCCGGATTCGCCAGGGTACAAGATGCCAAGGCATCCAAATCATGAATGGTGGATTGAAACAAATTTTATCAATATTGATGCTTGTGCTTATATAAATACCCGCTTTTCAGGATAGCAATTATCAGGGCTACGGCGGATTTTGAATAATTGAACAAAAGCAGATATTTCAATCTGCCCTTATATTATATAAATATGAAAAACGCATTTTTTTAGTCCTCCTGCTACTTATTGGATTTGTATTCCATAGTAATGCCCAATGTATTCCGAAATTTACAAGTATTCACAGCTCAGGGCTGTATAGTACCAATGAAAGCGGACTCCTCATTGATACCTCCGGAAGTCTGTATCAGGTCTATGGATTAACAGGAGAATTATCAACAGATAGCTTCCGCTTGCAAAACAATTATCCGGAAGGGTATTTCCCGCCTGCAATTATCAGTTTTGACTCAAGCCTCCGCCCGAAGTGGGGATACAATGTAAGGAATAAGTATCTTGAGACATTATCGGCAGGGATTGATAATAAAGGGAATATTAATTTATTGCTGTACTATTATGGAGATACTGTAGTGAATTTTGGTGCGAAATCATATCGACTGTCTGAAAAAAGCGCGCTGCTATTAGCCACTGAAAACAGTACGGGAAGCACAGGTGACCTGCTTACCATTGCTGTACCGGCCGATTCTAACAGTGATCTGGGGCAGGCGCAGCTATATATTGATGGTCAAAACAATAAATTTATTACAGGTTCATTTTCCGGGAGTATAAAGTTTGGAAAGATTACTCTGACTGCTTCCACACATAGCTTAAGCTCCAATCTTTATATAAGTGAAGGATTTATTGCAAAGTATGACCGAAATAATACCCTGATTTGGGTCAAAACCCGAATCAGCGGCGGACATTATATAGCCCGGGATATTGCTACGGATAGGTCAGGTAATATCTATGTGTTTAGTAATTTTGATGTTAAAATCTATTTTAAAAATGACAGCATCCGCTCGTACGGGCCGCTCCGGGCTACTGACCCCTGTCTGACAAAATATTCCCCTACAGGTGAGCCTGTCTGGACAAAAGTATTCGGCGGCATCGGCGATGACTATGCGTATAAGATGCATCTTGACGCACTCGATAATATCTATGTATCAGGGGGATTCTCGGGAGGAATTAAAATCTCCGATACAACAATTTATAGCGGATACAGAAGCCTGTATCTGGCTAAATTCGACAGTTCGGGACAGTATAAATGGCTGAAACCATTCTACTATCAGGATTCATTAGGAGATATATATGGCGGCAATTTCAATATACTCTCTTCAAATAAAATTTTGATGTCAGGAATATTTACCAGAGATGTTCAAATTGATACAGTCAGGCTAAAATTGTCGTCTAAGCCAGGGGATGATACCCTGAGAATCCCTAAAGCCAATAGTTTTCTTGCTCTCCTCGATACAGGCGGAAAGCTGATAAAGGCCACGCAGCTCGGGGGGCCGGGATCTGTACATGTGAATGACATTGCTTCTAAAGGAGATAAAATATACATCAGCGGATACTTTCATGACTCGATTTGGATCGGTTCAAGAAACTATCGTTATGCAGCCAAGGGAAGTAATATGTATATCGCGCAATTGTGCATGAATGACTTTATAGGGGCCATCTCCGAGGTCTCCCCTAATACTTCCCTCGAGGGCCTGAAGCTATATCCCAATCCCGCACAGTCAGAGCTACAGCTGAGCTATACCCTCTCCGAGGCCGGACGTACGCACGCAGATACGGATCATCAACAGCTTCGGGCAGACGGTCAGTGAGTCTTCGGCAGCCTACGAATCTGCCGGATTGCATTCGATGTCGATGAATCTTTCCGGACTCAGTCCGGGACTATATCATTGCATTATCAGCGGCGGCAATAGTGGAGCAACAATAAGTCAGCGCTTTGTGCTGAGCGGCGAGTAATACACACCGATCGGATTTGGCACTTAATTTTCCTGCTGAAACCTGAGTATGCGGATCTATCTCTTAATATGGCTGATGCTGTTTACTGTCCTGAACCTGAGGGCACAGCAGGCCATGGAGATTCAGAAGCAGCTTGATCTCGGCAACATCGGCGGACGGAGTATCCGGTATGGCGATTTCAGGGTCTATAATCGTGGATCGGAGCCGCTATTTCTGCTGCGCGCTGATCCCGGGGACGATTGCAGCGTCAAGTTTCTCAAACAGGAAATCGCCGCCGGAGATTCCGGACTCATCCGTGTGCAGATCAATCCGGAGTCCAAAGGCAAATTCAGCCGCCGTATTCTGATCTATCACTCAGCCGCGCCCAAACCGGAAGCCATTGAGCTTCGGGGCAATGTCATCGAGATACCGGATGATATTGCGCAGGAGTGTCCGGATTTCAGCCGGACTCGCCGGGTCGAAGATTTCCGGCCTACCGTATTTGTCCTAGTGCTGGATAAATACACGGATCGTCCGCTGGCGGAGGCGCAGGTACAGGTCATGCGGGGACGCGAGCGGATCGGCAGCTTCATGACAGATAAACAGGGACTCTTCAGCTTCAAAGCGAAGAGCGCTACAACACACACCTTCGTTTCCACACATGAGGGCTATGCCGATACTTCCCGCATTTTCTACGGATTCCTGCCTCAGGATACCCTTCCGGTCTATATGAGTCCTCAGAGGAGCGTAACACAAATCACGACGACGGTCACAACACGCACCACAACGACCATAACAACGACCCCGCCTAAAGATACTCAGTCGCTTGTACAACACACTCTTCCGAAGCCGGTAGCTCAGCCGCTGGATCTCCCCGGAGAGCTGTCACGCGATCAGTACCGTCCCAATAATATCGTGTTCCTCATCGATGTCAGCTCGAGTATGGCCGGAAAAGACCGTCTGCCGCTCCTCAAAGAGAGTATGAAAAAGCTGATCTATGCCCTCCGTGATATTGACCGCGTGAGCGTCATCACCTATGCAGATGGGACGGACGTAGTGGTGGAATCAGCCCCGGCAGACCGCAAGCGCTACATCGCACGCCGGATTGACCGCCTCGAGGCCTCAGGTGGCACCGAGGGACGCAAGGCCATAGACCTGGCCTATGTTATCGCACAGCATAATCTGCTGAGCGGCGGTAATAATCAGATCTATCTGGCCACCGACGGTGATTTCCGCCTCGGTAAAAAGGATCAGGAGCTGTATGATATATTACAGGATAAGGTCAAAAGAGAAGGCATCCACATGAGTGTCATCGGATTTGGACGCGAGGGTACGACCGCACTTAACAAGATGCGTCAGCTCTCGGCAGCCGGCGGCGGATCCTTTGTGCATATCGGTCCTCAGGAGCAGTCCGCGGATCTGCTGCTGACAGAGATACGTCAGCAGTCAAAGCGATAGATTATTTCTCAGCCGCCATCTATGGGACCTGCCTGACTGGTTTCGTCAGATGCTTCACCGCCCTGATAAAATGATTGAAAGAGGCCGAGCTACTGTTTTCCTTAATTCCAATGATTCTACCCATTTTGCCTGCAAGCTCAGTTTTTAACAGTCTTTTATTATAGTATTTGATGAGTAGATCATCAAGATGCAGGGCTCCGTTTTCAATGCCATCGGGATGCCGATAATCTTGCTTATCACTCAGGCCGCGGAAATGGCCGCCTCTAAATTCCTTTTCGAGCGCAATCATATCCGTAAAATACCAGTTTTCCAGATTCTGCACTACAATCCTGACTTTCAGTTTACGAGCGCCGAATTTTTTGCAGTGATCTAAGAAATTATCTTTGAGCTTTTTACAGTCAGGAATTTTATCGCCATCCCGCAGAATTAGCACGTGCATATCCTCAGAATACTCATGGAAATGCCTTCCCTTCTTCTCAATTAAAATTTCAAGATCCCTGGCGCCATTACTGGTCGATATTTTCCAGTTATCTCCATAAACGAGCTTTTCCGTGCCGGGCAGGCGCGGAATAAATTCCCGCAGAAATGCAGACATGGATTCCTCTTCAGTATATATCTGGAACAGGTAGGGCTTGTCCATTCTTAGCGCGGTGTAATATCAGGAATTTCGCCGCGGCTCCATAATGCTCCAATCTTATCTCCGAAATTAATTTCCTCCATAATCTTGGGATTGTCAGAGGCACGGACTACTTTGGTATATCCGTTTTCCTTGAACATATAATATACTTCCTGAGGCTCGGCAGCACTCAGCAGCATCGGAGAATGTGTTGTAACAAAGACCTGATGCTGACTGGCATATCCATAATTCCGCATGGATTCAAGCAGGCTTGGGAGATTGGTATGATATATATCATTCTCCGGCTCTTCAATCAACAGCAGATCGTGCGGCTCTGGCTCATTGAGCAGCACCAGATATGCGAGCATGCGCAATGTCCCAGGAGAGAGCTGGTCGTTGGCAAATGATCCTCCAAGATGTTTGGGCTTAAGCGTCATGTACAGGCGCTGGTCAGGGGTTTCATGTACTTCTACGGTTTCTACCTCCGGCACCATGTGCCTGAACTTTCCAAGGACTTTCCCCCAGCTATCTTTATTTCTCTCCAGAATATATTTTATTACCTGAGGCAGATTAAGCCCGTCGGTATCCAGATGTTTTTCTGATTCATACGTCGTCGGAAGGTTATTCGTCAGATCTTTAAGCTCGGAAAAGGCAGCTTTCTGAAAGTATTGGATAATTAATTGACAATATTCTGTAGATGGCCCCCCAAATATTGTTAACATTTTGATTGCCAAACTCGACTTAGGGTAAGTTCCTCTTTGCTGATTATCGGCGAATGTAATAATATTAGGCACGTTATGAGTTCTAATGAAAATCACACTTTCGTTGGACAGACTAAGATTATCACTTAACGAAACATGCTCAATTGGACTTGAATCCAAGCGATTCTTTAAAGAGTTAAGATGTTGATTTAAGATTTGTTCTGTTATATATAATTCTTCTCTCTCAATTATAATCTCTTTGTCTTCGATGTTTATCTCAAGCAGATAGCGCAGCATTCTATCCGAGTCTATGGATACAGCACTGAATACAAACTCCAGCATTATGGCTCCATTCTGGCCTTTTGACCGAAGCTGCTGAAAGCCTCCGCGTCTGCCTGCTTCCGAAGAAAGTGCTCCGAGGAGATCACGCTCCACACAGTCTTTCATAAACCGGAAGACCTCAATAATCGTAGATTTACCCGCTCCGTTGGCTCCGATAAATACAGCGAGATCAGGCAGATCATCCAGAAACACATCCTGGAGGGTCTTGAAATTCTGGATTCTTATACTTTTCAAGCGCATATCTACGAAATTAAGCAATGGCCGGATAAAGCTGCGCTAATTCTCTCCCCCTTCTCCGAACGCTTTTCCCGCTTTTCCCGTTACCGCTACCTGTAGCGGAGTATTTTGTCCGCGGATTGCTGAAAATGTCAAAGTCCTGGATTGCCGCTCTGATGGCGCTGCTGCTCATCGGAGGGATTATATACTATAACAAGGTGCTGCACGCGCCGGAGCAGGCCAAAGCTCCGGCAGCAGGGGCTCCGCCCAAGGATGTTTCCGTAGAGGCCATTATTGCCCGCTCCGGACCGGTATCGGATATAATCACCGTCTCGGGGACGCTGCTCGCGGATGAGGAGGTCGAATTACGTCCGGAAACCTCCGGCAGGATTGTGCTGTTCAACATCACGGAAGGTCAGCCGGTAGCGCAGAATGCGCTGTTAGTCAAGCTCTTTGATGACGATCTGGAAGCGCAGTATAATAAGGCGCGGCTCCAGAAGGAAATATATGCGAAGAATCAGGAGCGGCTCCAGAATCTCGTCAAAGTGGATGGAGTCAGTCAATTAGACTATGATCAGGCACGGAATCAGGTAAATAATGTACAGGCGGATATGGACTATACGCGGGCGCTGATCCGCAAAACGGAGATTCGGGCGCCTTTTTCCGGAAAAATCGGACTCCGCTATGTGAGTCCGGGCGCGCTGGTAACTCCGACCACCCTGATTGCGAACCTTATCAAAACCGATGTCCTCAAAGTGGACTTTAACGTTCCGGAAAAATATGGGATCAAGGTACATCCCGGCGACGTATTCAGCTTCACCGTAGATGGCTACCGTGATACTTTTGCCGGAAAGGTTTACGCCATAGAGTCCCGCATTGATGCCGCCACACGGAGCATCCGCGTGCGGGCAAAGGTCAATAATACCAAGGACAGGCTGCTACCCGGCGCTTTTGCACGGATCCAGCTTTCTACCGATATCAGGCAGGCCATTCAGCTCCCGACCAATGCCATCGTCCCCAAAGGACGCGCCCGGAGTGTGATTCTGAGTCGCGGCGGCAAGGCCGTATATACGGAGGTAACGACCGGATTCCGCTCCGAGGATTCCATTCAGGTGCTCGGCGGCATTCAGCCCGGGGATACAGTCGTAACGACCGGTATCCTGTTCGTCAAACCCGCCTCTGGCCTCAAAATCAAAAAGATCAATGGAAAGCCGATAAAAGCCAAAGGCCTCTCGTTGAAGTATATCCCTATCCCTATCCCTCTACCGTCAGCGCGTGCATGGCAACGCGGAGAAATCTTCAGAGCTAACAGCCCGGCTCCCTCAGCGTCGAAAATACCTGCACAGCTCTATACCCTCCAAGTCAGCTGCATTGCTATCCACTCTTACTCCTTAGCACTTAGCCAGATATGAGCCTCCCCGGATTTAGCCTGCGGAGACCCGTCTTCGCCATCGTCATGTCCCTGGTGCTGATCATGCTCGGCGGACTCGGATATTACTTCCTCGGTGTGCGGGAATATCCGGCCATTGATCCACCGATCATAACCGTCCGGACGGCCTATACCGGCGCCAATGCGGACATTGTGGAGTCCCAGATCACCGAGCCGCTGGAGAAGTCCATTAACGGAATTGCCGGCGTACGCACCATCTCCTCGACTTCCGCACTGGGGACGAGTATCATTACCGTCGAGTTCAATCTCGGATCAGATCTGGAGCAGGCCGCCAATGATACGCGTGATAAGGTATCGCAGGCGCTACGCAACCTTCCACAGGATATCGATGCGCCTCCGGTGGTCACCAAAGCCGATGCCAATGCCGATCCTGTGATCTTCATGCCCGTATCTTCCTCCACACGGAATATATTACAGCTCAGCGACTATGCCGAAAACGTCCTGCAGGAACGCCTGCAGACCATCCCGGGCGTATCTCAGGTAACGATCTTCGGACTCAAGCGCTACGCCATGCGCATGTGGATAGATCCCGCCAAGCTGGCTTCGTATAGCCTGACGGTGCAGGACGTCAAAGCCGCATTGGACAGGGAAAACGTGGAGCTTCCGGGCGGAAAAATATACGGAAACCGCACGGAGGTATTAGTCAAGACTTTCGGCAGGCTGACTTCCGAGCCGGACTTCAATAACCTGATTATCAAACAAACCGCGCAGGGAGCCGTCATCCGATTTCAGGATGTGGGCTATGCCGTGCTCGGCCCCGAGAACGAAGAAACATCCATCAAAAAGGATAACGTCGCCGGACTGGCGCTGGCGCTGATACCTCAGCCAGGCGCCAACCTCGTCGAGATTTCCGATGAGTTCTACCGGCGCTATAACATACTCAAAAAAGATATGCCCCCTGATATCCAGACGGATATCGGTATTGATAAATCCATGTTCGTCAAGCGCTCCATCAAGGAAGTAGAGGAAACACTGCTGATTGCCATCATCCTCGTGGTGCTGATCGTCTATTTATTCTTCCGGAACTGGGCCATCGCATTGCGTCCGCTCATTGATATTCCGGTATCCCTGATCGCTACCTTCTTCGTCATGTACCTCGCCGGATTTTCCATTAATGTCCTGACCCTCCTCGGGATCGTCCTGGCAACCGGACTCGTAGTGGACGATGGGATTGTTGTCACAGAGAACATCTACAAAAAGCTCGAAAAGGGAATGGAGCGCTATAAAGCCGCAAAAGAAGGATCGGAGGAGATATTTTTCGCCGTCATCGCTACTTCGATTACGCTCGCGGTTGTATTTCTGCCGATCCTCTTCCTGCAGGGCTTCGTAGGAAGCCTGTTCCGGGAGTTCGGAATCGTGGTCGCGGGTGCTGTGTTAATCTCCGCCTTTGTTTCCCTGACCCTCACTCCGGTACTGAACCTGAAATTAGGCTCCGGAACGCTGAAGCACTCCTGGTTCTATAATAAAACCGAACCCTTCTTTGTAGCACTCGATGAGGGCTACCGCGCTTCCCTCGCCCGCTTTCTGGAGCGGAGATGGCTCGCGCTTGCCATCACCGGAACTGCGCTGGGGATGATCTTCCTCATTGGAGCGAATCTGAAATCGGAGGTTGCACCGCTCGAAGACCGCTCTATTGTCCGCTCACCGATTACCGCGCCGGAGGGTACCTCCTATGATGCCATGCAAGGCATTGTGGATAATGTCAGTAGCTCGCTAAAAGACTCGATTCCGGAAAATCGCATGATATTTTCCATCACCGCCGCCGGAAATGCAAGCACCGGCGCAACCAACTCCGGATTTGTTAACATACTGCTTTCCGACCCGGGCGACCGGAAACGCTCCCAGGCAGATATCGCCAAAATGCTCCCCCGAATTTATGGCCGCTATAATGACGCACGGATCATCCCTGTCCAGGAACAGACCATTTCCACCGGATTCGCCGCCGGATCTTCCCTCCCCATACAATTCGTCATTCAGAACCTGAACTTCGACAAGCTCCGCACGGCCATCCCGAAATTTCTGGAGGAAGTGCAGAAAAGCCCCGTATTTCAGGGCGCAGATGTCAACCTGAAATTTAACAAGCCGGAAGTACAGATTACCATCAACCGCCTGAAAGCCACTGAGCTGGGTGTATCCGTACTCGATATATCCAATACCCTCCAGCTCGCACTCTCCAGCCGCAGGTTCGGATACTTTCTCCGCAATGGAAAGCAGTATCAGGTCATCGGACAGGTGGACCGTCAGGATCGGGATGAGACAGTCGATATCAAATCCCTATTTGTACGCAATTCCGCCGGAAACATGATCCAGCTGGATAATCTGGTAGAAGTAGAGGAATATTCCTCTCCGCCGCAGCTCTACCACTACAACCGATTCAAATCGGCGACGGTCGCAGCGGGACTTGCCCCGGGCGCGACCCTCGGTGATGGAGTCAAGGCAATGCGCGCCATCGCCGCCCGCACGCTGGACAATAGCTTCTCCTCGGAGCTTGGCGGAGCTTCCCGCGATTTTGCCGAGTCCTCATCCAATACGATGTTTGCCTTCCTGCTGGCCATTTTATTCATTTATCTGTTATTGGCCGCACAGTTCGAGAGCTTCATAGATCCCTTTATCATCCTCGTGACCGTGCCCCTGGCGATGGCCGGCGCGCTGTTTTCCCTCTGGATGTTTAACCAGACG
>JBBRLW010000027.1:0-11109 GCA_038231115.1 Bacteroidia bacterium | reverse complement strand
TATCCAGATACGTCCCTTGCTATCACGGGTAATAGCTTCCGGATGAAGCAGGCTTACACTCAGCCGGGTAGTTCCGTTAGGCCCGGAAGATGATTTTCCATTGCCGAGCCAGGTTCCTACAGACTGCGCCTGAAGTCCGCCGATACTGGCAGCGATCATTCCTCCGATGAGTAAAAGATTTTTCATTTTATTTTGTCCTATTTTAATTTCTGATAGAATCTGCAAATTACAATTTCAGCGGATTATTTCAAACTTTCGGCGATCTGATTCAGCTTTTGAGCGAATTCCGCTTTATCCTGAATTGCTATCTCAGGCATTGCCCCCAGAATCTGATGATATAGCTCTCTGTACCGCTCCGCAATGGATTTTACTACGTCATCCGTTATTTCAGGGATGTGCTGCCCTTCGAGTCCCTGAAATCCCTGCGAGATAAGCCACTCCCGCACGAACTCCTTGGACAGCTGATGAGGTGTTAGACCCTGTTCTACTGCTTCCTCATATTTTTCCCCATAGAAATAGCGTGAGGAGTCAGGTGTATGGATTTCATCAATCAATACGACGCGTCCGTTCAGCAGGCCGAACTCATATTTTGTATCTGCGAGTATTAATCCCCGCTGATGCGCGTATTCGGTGCCATAAGTGAATAGATCAAGGGCATAAGCCTCCATTTCGGCATAGTGCTCTTCATTTACCAGTCCGCGGCTGATAATTTCCGCTCTGGAAATATCTTCGTCATGGCCTTCATGCGCTTTGGTTGTAGGCGTAATGATAGGCTCGGGCAATTTCTGGTACGGAAGGAGGCCTTCCGGCAATTCTTTGCCACAAATGATGCGTTTTCCTTCCTGATATTCGCGCAAAGCATGTCCACAGAGATAATTCCGGACAACCATCTCCACCGGAAAGGGCGTGCATTTATATCCTACGGAAACATGATCCATAGGCACATCTATAAGCCAGTTGGGGACAATTTCCTGCGTTTTATCAAGAAAATATGCAGCAAGACGGTTCAGGATCGCGCCCTTTCCCGGAATATCCCGTGGAAGAATATGGTCAAAAGCCGAGATGCGATCGGTAGCTACCATAATGACGTATTTATCCAGAATGGTATATACGTCGCGAACTTTACCGCGATAGAAGGCTGTCTGTCCGGGAAGCTGATGAATAGAATTCGGGGCTTCGTCTGAGATATGAGTAAGGCGCATTATTCTTCGGTGAATTAAAGCGCAAAGATGCTACTTTTCCGGCGCCTGAAATTTCTCGTAAGCCGATACAATATCCTTAACCAATCTGTGGCGGATAACATCCTTGATCGTCAGCTCAATAATCTCAATTCCGGGGATACCTTTCAGAATATGTATGGAGTTCAGGAGTCCGGACTGTGATTTACGCGGCAGGTCAATCTGAGTTAAATCACCGGTGATGATGAACTTGGCACTCGGACCCATACGGGTCAGAAACATCTTGAGCTGCGTATGGGTAGCATTCTGCGCTTCATCGAGGATCACATACGCATTGTTGAGCGTACGTCCGCGCATGAAAGCCAGCGGAGCCACTTCAATAGTACGGGATTCCAAATACTGACGCAGCTTATCCGGAGGAATCATATCATCCAATGCATCATATATCGGACGCAGATAAGGATCAATTTTATCCTTCAAATCTCCCGGCAGAAATCCGAGATTTTCTCCGGCTTCTACGGCAGGACGCGTTATAATTATCCGTTTGACTTCCTTCTTCTTCAAAGCCCTGACTGCCAATGCTACGGAAGTATAAGTCTTTCCGGTACCGGCAGGCCCGATGGCAAATACAAGATCACTTTTTTCAGCAGCCTCTACCAGCACTTTCTGATTCGGAGTTTTTGCACGGATGGCCTGCCCATCATTCCCGACCAGCAGAAAGCCATCATCTTTAAATTCCGCAACTGGTTCCGGAACGGCACCTCCGAGTATATCTACGAGACGCTCGGCAGATAGAGTAGTATTGCGCAAAATATGCGATACCATGAGCTTGATTTTCTCAATGAGCTCCGTTGCTTCCGCTTCTTCCCCCTTGACTATAATCTCATTACCTCGTGCGATTACCTTCAGCTTGGGATACGCATGCTGTATGATTTTGAGATTTTGATTGTTGATCCCGAGGATCTCGATTGGATGAACATCATCCAGCTTGATTTTTATTTCGTTCATTTATTTATTCTGCATCAAAACATGATAAACGTGTTACGCGTTCTGACTTCCTGGTATTTCCGCTGGCAATATACAAACGGAATGTACCTGCTAAAGCCAAATCAAGATTCATGCAGATATATTAACAGTAGGGAAATGTTCCGCAATAATTCAGGATTGCACCCAAAATGCGATCAGATAGGCTGTAGCGGCAGCTACTCCGCCAATAACCAATGTCTCGACGCCTGATTTGAAGGGCTTCATCCCTAATACTTTACCTTTGATAAATCCGAAGATCAGGAGGGCAGACATGGTAGAGATTACCGAGTACATTAATCCCTGTTTTGAAGACTTGCAGAACATATATGGAAGCAGGGGAATAAATCCACCGACGATATATGCTCCCCCGATGGTCAGTCCGCTGCGCATCGCCTGTCCCGTATCCGGAGTTTCGAGACCCAGCTCGAACTTCATCATAAAATCTACGAACTTGACCGGATTACGCTTCAATGCCTCTACAACCGGCTGAGCTTCCTCGGCGCTCACTCCATAATCTGCAAGAATATCACGGATTTCCTGCTCTTCGCGCTCCGGAAGCTCCACTATTTCACGCTCTTCACGCCGCCTTTCATTCTGAAAATGCTCCATATCGCTTTTACCCGCGAGGTATCCCCCCAGACCCATGGATATCGATCCGGCAGCAATTTCAGCCAGCCCGGCAGTGACTACAATATCAGAATGCGATACCGCACCGGTGAGTCCGGCAGCCAGCGCAAAAGGAACCGTCAGTCCATCGGCCATGCCAATGATCACATCGCGTATAAGCTGATTACCGGAAAAATGCCCTTCATGTGTGTGATGATCGTGGTGCGCTGAATCCATAACGCGCAAAGTTCAGCTAAGCGACGCAGTAAATAAGAGCAGGGAACAATTAAAGTCTTACTAATTCATATTCAGTGTTTTGACAATTCAGATGTAAATTTGCCCTACTATTTCAGCTTATAATTGCCATTGTAAGAAATCAGGAAATAGCGTTGAAATCAGTTGTTTCGGGGAATGTAGTTTTGAATTGTTATCCGGCGCGCTAAACTATTTAAGGTATCACTATGTTTACAATCAATCCTGACCGTTTACGGTCAAAGCCGATCAAGTACCTCCTGGTAGGAGGTGGAATTGTTCTGTTTTCCCTCGGAGGAATGTCATTCACCTCCAAGAAGTACGGAGTCCGGTTTATGAACTGGTCCTTCTGAGAGGTAACCCATCAGGCCAGCTACCGCAAGAAGCCTATCTTCCTTTATATAGGATCAGCTTCCTGCCTGGAAAGTATGCGGATGGAAGATATTTTCAACAATAAGGAAGTCAGTACTTTTCTGAATCAGAATTTTCTGAGCAACCGTTTCAACACGGAAAACTTCTTTAATCAGATCAAGGCTTCCAACTGGGGAGTAAAAGGCTTCCCGAGCTATGTATTCTTCACTCCTGAAGGTAAAATGCTGATGCTTCAGCAGGGCAAAAAGTCCAAGGAAGAAGTAATATCCATGGCTATGGATGCTCTGGGCAAGTTCAAGGAGTACGAAGAGAAGAAATACAAGAAGCAAAACCGCATGACGGATAAGGAACATCTGCATGACGAAATCGAACAGGATACGCCCGCACCGGCGGCACCTGAACCAAGCGCAGGTGTAGCACAGCCACAGGTGATTGCAAATCCGGTAATGCAGCAGGAGATAACGCCTGTCAAAACGAATGAATCAGCTCCGGTTCCGATGCCGGGTACCGAGTCGGCTGTTCCTGTAAATCAGCAGGAAATTGTTATTCCTTCCACAGAGGGAATATCTCTTCCGGAACAGCAGACCACACCTGACCAGACACTGAAATAATCTTTATTAAAGAGAGTTTTAGCGCGCTCAAGAGTATCAGGGGGAGAGGCAGGATCAGCTTTGGGGAAAGCGGGTCCAACAGGTTCTCTCCTCTGAAGATACTTTTTCAGCGTATATAGACGCAAACAAACATTATGTTTTGGATCCACATTTTTAGAATAACCAATAACAACGTATTGCATATCTTTGTAAATGTAAGGGATAATAAGGCTTTTGCGCTCTGCAGAAGTATATCACCTTAGCGTTCCACGCAGGTAGGCATTCAACTATGAGATTAAATCTGATACTCGGCAGGTTATGTATCTCCCCTTTAGGGAAAGGCACATTAGTGCTCATGCTTACTTTATTGATGTCGCAATTCAGTTTTGCACAGGGCATCCCCGGGCTGAATATGGGAAATTATGCCGGAATATCAGGCTTTGATCTTCAGCCTGCTTCCATTGCCGATTCACGCTATCTTATTGACGTTAATCTTGCCGGCGCTGATTTCCATTTTACCAATAATGCCATAGGAGTCAAGTCAAAATACCTCTACAACGGAGACGTATTTAAAGCTTCCGGTGAAGATTTCCGTAGCCGCTACATTAAATCCCATATCGGATCGTTTTCCAACGCTTCCGCTTTTCTGTCAGCGCAGATACAGACACCGTCATTTATGTACACTGTCAACCGAAGGCTGGCGGTTGCTTTTACCAGTTCCGTTCGCATGATGTTCAACATCCAGGGGCTTAGTAATTCTCTGGCGGATGTGCTCTATAATCAGAACTCCAATCGTCAGAATTACGGAGTAGCGATGAAGGAAAATCAGATGGCTATCAATGCGATGGCCTGGCAGGAATACGGCATCGGGGCTGGATATGTCCTGAAACCCGATGGAAACATCTTCATCAAAATCGGAGGCCGGGTAAAATTCACACCTGGCATATCTTCAGGATATGTCTATGGTGACGATGTCAATTACCGATGGGAAAACAAGGATAGCCTGTCGCTTTACTCTGCCCGATTCGGCTATGGACACTCACAAAGCTTCGAGGTGGATAAAAACGCATTCAAATATAACCGCTTTGATGCCAGCGGATCCTTTGGCGCCGACGCCGGAATCGTGTTTGAATACCGTCCTGTAAACGACAAATACCATAACATCGAGGGCAAGGTCATGGATCAGCCCCAGGAAGTACATCAGTATAAATTTAAATTGGGGATATCGGTTACGGATGTAGGCTCTATCCGATTTGCAAAAGCACATGATTCCCGCGATTTCACGGCCAATGTCCAGCACTGGAATCTAAGACAATTCCATATCTCCGGAAATGGTACTCCTGTAGCCAACATAGATGATACCCTCCACCGACGATTTACGCAGCGTGACGGCAAGGACTATTTCAATATGTCCCTCCCTACGGCATTCAGCTTACAGCTGGATTATCCTTTTTATAACGGATTTGCAGTAAGCCTCATAACGCATAACAGCCCTTCCTTCCTGAAGTATGAGCATAAGCTCGTAGCCCTGGATTACTATCAGCTCTCGCCGCGCTGGGAATGTAAATGGATAGGAGCCTATATTCCCTTTACATACAATGAATACCGGGAATTCAACGCGGGTGTAGCCCTGAGGCTGGGGCCTGTTTTGGTCGGAACCAATGATGTCTCTACACTGCTCTGGAAATCGGAAGTAAGGAGCGCGAGCGTTTACTTCGCGCTGAAAGTGCCGATTTTCCGGAAGCATAAAATCGGAGTACGTCAAAATTCTCCGGTTGAGTCATTGTATGACTCGGATGGCGATGGTGTAGCAGATTCTGTAGATAACTGTCCTCGTGTAAAAGGACTCAAAGAGTTAGGCGGATGTCCTCCTGAAGCACAGAAGTCGGATTCTCTGGGTCAAGATAAGGTACAGGTTCCGGTATGGGATACCGTCTTTAAAGCTAAAGATCAGGGAACAATCGTTGAGAAAACTGAGGACAAGCCTGTAAAAGCTGACTCCGTACTTGTTGATAAATCATCAAAGCCGGACACAAAAGATGAACCGGCAAATCCGGCGTCCAAATCAGTTCCGGATATTGCAGCAGCTACTACAGGATCTGGAAAAACGGGTGCTACAAAAAAGAAAACAGATTTGGCTAAAAAATCAGCGGCTCTGAAGTCTGCTCATAATATAGCTGCTAAGAAACAGGTTCGGAAAAAAGTATTAGCCACTTCTTCCTCCAGGAATGAAACTGCCCGTAGCAAAAAACCCCTCCTTAAAAAAGGAATGGTAGCTGCGACTCCTTTAATTCCTAAGAAGAAATATCAGGTCAACAAATTATA
The DNA here is from genome assembly GCA_038231115.1 of Bacteroidia bacterium. Taxonomy (GTDB): domain Bacteria; phylum Bacteroidota; class Bacteroidia; order CAILMK01; family CAILMK01; genus JBBRLW01. The sequence goes on along the minus strand of JBBRLW010000027.1, from coordinate 4,760 downwards.
TCAGAAGCCTGTCCGGCAGCATTATGCTTGGAAGCCTAAGAATGCACTTGAGCGTAAGCTCCAGCGTCAGGATTCAGGTATTGCAGTCATCAGATTCCAGAGAAGCATGGAAGGAATCAAAGGGCAGAACCTTCAAGTCCTGCAGTCTTTGTCCAAAGTACTGAAAGCACATCCGCAATGGAGAGTCAGGCTCATCGGCCATGCCGATAACAGCGGCTCCGCCTCGGCGAATATTGTTATCTCGATGCAGCGTACCTATAGCCTGAAAAAATCGCTGGTGATTAGAGGCATTAGTCCGCTTCAGATTGAGACACATTACTACGGCGCTGCCCGTCCGATGGCAGATAACTCTACTGCTGAGGGCAGGGCGATGAATCGCCGTGTGGAAGTCAGGCTGATATGTTCCGGAGGACTCGGTAATACAGCAAAGTATATGGAAGCTTATCGCATCGCTTCCGAGTCTATCGACAAAACGAAATCAGGTATCCAGACACCGGAAAATCATTACTCTTCCCTTCCTGACAGAATACGCCTGAGCAAACATATTGAATAGCTCAGCCTCAGTTTTAAAATGACGTAATTTGCAGGCTTAATCCGCATGAGCAATTGAGCAATATCAGGAAACTGGCTTCCCAAACCGTCCTCTATGGATTCACTTATTTTGCCGGACGTCTCCTCAATTTCTTCCTGACTCCCCTCTATACCCGGGTATTTACGCAAACCGCTGATTTCGGTATTGTTACCAATATCTACGCGTACATCACCTTTTTTAACATTCTGTACACATACGGAATGGAGACCGCTTATTTCTACTTTGCCAACCGCGAGGAAAGCAAATCGGACACGGCAGGTACGGCGGCTACTTCCCTAATGCTGACGAGCATCCTGTTTTCTCTGCTGCTGATGATTTTCGCGCCTCAGATAGCGCATCTGGCCGGATATGAGTCTTACAAGCCGCTGATTTATTACGCCGCACTAATTCTGTTATTTGATACCCTGACGGCCATTCCATTTGCCATGCTGCGCAAAAGAGATCAGGCGCAGAAATTCGCCCTGCTCAAGCTGGTCAATATTGGTTCAAACATCGGATTGAATCTGCTTTTCCTTGTCGTGTGTCCTATGCTCGAACATTACAGCTGGTTCGGAAATATATTCTTCTTCTATAATCCGGCCTATGGAATTGCATACGTCTTCCTTTCCAATATGCTTGCATCTCTACTGACGCTCATATTATTGCAGAAGGAGCTGAGGCAAATCACATGGAAAATAGAACCAGCACTTTGGAAAGATATGCTCCGCTATGCCTGGCCGATCCTGATCCTTGGATTTGCAGGGATGATCAATGAGACCTTAGACCGGATCATGCTTGAGTTCATGCTTCAGCGCTCCCCTACCCATCTCAGCCATGCGGAAGCCTTATCGCAGGTCGGTATTTACGGAGCCTGCTACAAGCTGTCCATTTTTATGACCCTTGCCATACAATCCTTCCGATATGCCGCTGAACCATTTTTCTTTGCTCGGATGCAGGAAACCGGCGCTAAAGAAGTCTATGCCCGTCTGCTGAAGTATTTCAGCTTTGCTACCGGACTGATTTTCCTCGGAGTAATGCTTTTCCTTCCGGTGCTGCTGCATATCCTCGGAGAGCGTTATCGAAGCGCAGCAGGCGTCGTGCCGATTCTCCTATTGGCTAATCTTTTTCTGGGAATATTCTATTACCTCTCCCAATGGTATAAGCAGACGGGCAAAACGATTTTCGGAGCTTATATTTCTATCGGAGGCGCAGCGCTTACCATCCTGATTAACCTGCTCTTTATTCCACACTTCGGATATTATGCATCGGCCTGGGCTACGCTGATCTGCTATTTCGGAATGTGTGCCGCTTCCTATCTCCTGGGACTTCGCCACTATCCAGTCAATTATCCCCTGCATGCCATCGGATGGTATATTGCCAGCGCGGTACTATTATACGGACTGAATTTCAGCATCACTGCCATAGCAGGTTGGGACTTTAATGCAGGAAGCATTCTGCTGGCTACCGTGTTCCTGTACATCTATGTCGCAATTTTCTACAGAGCCGAGCGTAACGAGCTTCCGTTCAAACAGATCCCTTTAATTGGTAAATACTTATGAGCCTGGAGATAAAAATAATCAACCAATCCCGAAACCCTCTGCCGGAGCATAAAACTTCGGGCAGCGCAGGCATGGATCTTCAGGCATGGATAGAAAAAGACGTCATCCTGCATCCCATGCAGCGGGAGCTGATTCCTACGGGGCTATTTATTGAGATCCCCGAGGGCTATGAAGCACAGGTACGTCCCCGCTCGGGACTGGCACTCAAGAACGGCATCACTGTCCTGAACAGTCCCGGGACAGTGGACTCTGATTATCGGGGCGAGCTGAAAGTGCTGCTCATCAATTTGAGCCGTGAGCCGTTTACTGTTTCCTCGGGAGATAGAATCGCCCAGCTCGTAATCGCTGCACACGAGACGGTTGCCTGGACAATATCTGAGGGATTAAGCAAATCAGAGCGAGGCAGCGGAAGTTACGGCAGCACCGGAATTCTGTAATCTCGCGGGCTTGCGTGCGGCCATAATCTCATCCGAGTTTTTCTCAATCCACGCCGTCATTACTCTCACCTGATTCATCAGGCTGACGCCGAGCGGTGTCAATTGATACTCCACCTTAGGCGGAACTACGGCATACACGGTTCGCGTGACGAATCCATCGTGCTCCAGATTGCGGAGTGTTACCGTCAGCATACGCTGAGACACATCTCCGATCTCATTCTTTATACTTCCGAATCTCATGGTACCATGAACCCCAAGCGCAAGAATAGCCAGCAAGCTCCATTTATCCGATATCCGCTGGAAAATATCACGTACCGGGCAGATATTGTTCTCTATGCTATCCTTAGCCCGCTCGAAATTTTCTTTCAGCTTTTGATGCTCCGTAATAGTTTGATTATCAACATTTGTTACTCCAGTGTAATCCACTAACACAGCTGTACCTTCTTTTTTATCCATTAGTTACTATTTAGCTTTGTGTTATCAAAAGTAACTATTAAAATTATGAATGACAAAATTCTAATCACCGGCGCCACCGGAACCATCGGCAAAGCATTGATCAAACAGCTGCAAACATCCGATGCTCAGTTTATTGCTGGCGTCAGGGATATCAGCAAGGCAAAAGAAACCTTGGGTCTGGAAACGTCCCAGCTGGTGCATTTCGATTTCTCTGACCCAGGAACATTTGCAAATGCCACGGAACAGGTTGGTCGCATTTTTCTGGTAGGACCGCCTCTTTTTCTCGAGATGGATAAGCTTCTGGCTCCATTTATTGATTTTGTGAAATCTTCCGGCATTAACAGGATCGTGTATCTCTCGGCACTTAATAATGAGAAAATGGGAGAAGAACTCAATTTCCATCGCCTGAATGAAGAAAAGTTGAAAGCATCCGGCTTCGACTGGACAATCCTTCAGCCTTCATTTTTTGCACAGAACTTCAAAAACTATGAATGGGATAATATCACGCAGCGCGGAATTACATATATGCCTGCCGGAAGTGGCAAAGTCGGTTTTGTAGATGTCAATGATATCGCTACCGTAGCAGCGAAGGTACTGACAGAATCAGGACATGAGGGCAAATCATATAGCCTGACAGGTCCCGAAGCTTTATCCTATCAGGATGCTGCACAGCTGCTCACGAAAGTAACCGGAAAAACGGTGGCCTATCCGGAGCCAAGTCCGGAGGAGTATGCATCCGTACTCAAAGCTGCAGGAGCGCCCGATTTTATAGCGCCTTACATGAGCGCCGTTTACGGAGTGATCCGCAGCAACGAAGCCGCAGATATAAGCCACGATATTGAGCAGGTCACTGGAAAAAAAGCAGCGAGTCTTGAGTCAGTCCTGGTTCAGGATTTCAAAGCATAGTATCTGCTCATCAGGTAATGAAAAGAGAAGGGGGAAGCGATTAAATCGCTTCCCCCTTCTCTTTGTGACACGGCTATTTCCTTTTCCAGAAGATGAATCCATTTTTCTCATAAAGCTCGCGGAGCATCGTGTCCTTAGAGACTTCGTTCCGGCGATTGATTTTACAGACAACGTAATGCGGCGCTCGTGCAGAGTCTGCCGGACTCATTTGTGCCTTGCGTCCGTAAAATAGATGCGCATAGGACTTGAATCCGCGAACCTCTATCACAGGCCGCTCTGCGGCTTTGGACTCGTAAAAGTCAATAGCTGCTTTCTGAGAGTATTCCTCAATTCTTGGAACCACCAGATATATAATCAACTGAACTACTGCGATATTTCCAGCAAAAAGGACAATGATTCCGAAGGTTCTTGAGCGTGGACTGGCCATCCATAAAATACCGATCAGCATGGTCAGCAGCAGAACCGCTCCGGCTATCCCCTCATAGCCTGTCCAGTGGACATCGGCACGCATGGAGGCTATGGCCATCGGATCAGGAATGCGTGCCATCAGCTCAGGCATCCATAGATTGACAAAGCTCAGCGATGCCAGCGCCAGCGCCAGAATGAGTCCGGCAATACCAAGTCCTACCAGCAAAAACGCTCTCAGGCGTACCACCTGATTGGCGAACAAGAGCTTATGCAGATAGTGCGCGGCAAGAAAAGTCACCGGAAAATAAGCCAGAGAACTGTAATGGACAATCTTCGTTTTCACAATAGCAAACACAATCAGTACCACCAGAAGCAGCGCGATCATCCATGATTTGGCCGAGCGGGTGTACAGATCCTCCAGAT
>JBBRLW010000026.1:0-11186 GCA_038231115.1 Bacteroidia bacterium | reverse complement strand
TTCGGAGTGACATAGCACAGCATAGCTGTTCCGAACCATCCGATCATCGCCGCACCGATTCCGGACGTAATATGATCATAGCCCGGAGCAATATCAGTCGTCAAAGGACCCAGGGTATAAAACGGAGCTTCGTGACATTCTTTTAATTGCTTGTCCATGTTCTCCTTAATAAGATGCATCGGGACGTGTCCGGGTCCTTCTATCATCACCTGAATGTCGTGTTTCCAGGCTATTTTGGTCAGCTCGCCCAGTGTTTCAAGCTCGGCGAATTGTGCGGCATCGTTGGCATCGGCCAGGCATCCCGGACGCAATCCGTCTCCTAAGGAAAAGGCTACATCGTATGCCTTCATGATCTCGCAGATTTCCTCAAATCGGGTGTAAAGGAAGTTTTCTTTGTGATGTGCCAGGCACCATTTGGCCATAATGGATCCGCCACGGGATACTATTCCTGTGACGCGTTTGGCCGTCAAATGGATATATCTCAGCAATACACCGGCATGGATGGTAAAGTAATCCACGCCCTGCTCTGCCTGTTCTATTAAGGTATCACGGAAAATTTCAAAGGTCAAATCTTCGGCTTTCCCATTGACTTTTTCCAGCGCCTGATAAATCGGTACGGTACCGATAGGCACCGGAGAATTTCTCAGGATCCACTCTCTTGTTTCGTGGATATTGTTGCCCGTACTTAGATCCATGATTGTATCAGCGCCCCATCGGCATGCCCAGACCGCTTTTTCCACTTCTTCATCTATGGATGAAGTAACGGCACTGTTCCCGATGTTCGCATTGATCTTGACCAGGAAATTACGTCCGATGATCATCGGCTCCGACTCCGGATGATTGATATTGTTCGGAATAATGGCTCTTCCGGCAGCGATCTCATCCCTGACAAACTCGGGAGTAATTGATGATTGCGGGATATGGGCCCCAAATGCCTGTCCCGCATGATAGCTGCATAATCCGCTCAGAGCAATTCGCATTTCATCAAGCCGCTGATTTTCACGTATGGCCACATATTCCATCTCCGCCGTAACGATTCCCTGTTTCGCATAGTGCATCTGACTGACGTTTTTCCCCTGTACCGCCTTCAGGGGTAAGGGAATATGCTGAAACCGGATGGCATCGGCTTTGGTATTCGCCTGGCGCTCATTAGCATAGTCGCTGTTGAAGCCTGTTTGTTCAACCACATCGCTACGCTTCTCGATCCACGACTTTCTCAGCTTGGGAAGTCCCTGATATATATCAATGCCGGCGTTCGGATCTGTAAATGGGCCACTGGTATCATATACCGTAATCGGCGGAAGCGCGGAAGCAAAGGAATCATCGTTATTGCCCTGCACAATTTCACGCATCGCAACCTGAATATCATGGATTTTCCCGGGTACATATATTTTCCTCGAACCGGTAAGCGGCTCGCGGGAGATGATGCTTTTTTCGCCTGGAAGCTGTTCTGCTTTCATATTATGTCTTTATGATTATCCGCCCTGGGCGGCTGTTATGATTAGAATATTATCACCGGAATGCAATAGGGAATGGCTCCATTCTTCCTTTGGAATCACTTGCATATTCACCGCTACGGCAATGCCCTGCGCAGAAACAATATCATGTTCCATAAGCAGATCGGCAAGCGTTTTTCCAATCAAAATGGAAAAATTCTCGGAATTTAAAGTAATGGGAATAAGGCTCGTATCCATAATAAATATGCACGGATACAGACTGATAAGCTCAGCGCGACTTTTCCCTACGCCTGCATGACCAGGATCAGGTAAAAGGGTATGATCTCAGCCTGTATAGGCACCCCTAAAGTATTACAGGATCAAATATAGCAATTTCCTGCCGGATTATCTTTGTGTAAACATCCTATCTGATCATTTTGCTGATCAGCGATTTGATATACTTGTGTCTGTCCATCGGAATGCGCCCAAGCAGCATAGCTGATTGCAGCGGACTGAAATCCGCATTTCCTATCAGGCGAATCAATACTCTCTCCAGTGCTTTCCGAAGTAATTTGCGCTCAAACAGTCCCGTCTTTTGAGCCTTGTCAATCAATACATGAGCAGCCTCTGCAAAAGCATAGATGTCTTCAATCGTTGGGATACCCTGTTTGTAAGCGAGGAGTAGATCAGATATTTCCTCTTTTTGCATCTCTATTCCCATTAGCTGATATGCTTGCTCAAATAGCTTCCCCAATGATGCTTCTTTTCGACCGGACTCGACATTGCTTTCATTAGCCGTATGTTCACGCTTGGAAACCAGCACTTCCGGAAGATTTACAAAATGAGCTATGGGGATTATTCTCAGCCATAGCTCGTAATCCTCCATAGGAGGATTACGGTACGCTGTACTATACTGTAGCGCATGCGCATCAATAACTGATTTTCTAATGCATACGGCGCTATTGGCTATGGAATTGGCAAACAACAAATTGGATCTAATCTCTCCATTGGAAACCGGCATTTTCCATACGCCTTTCCTGTTTCCGAAGTAGCTGATATAGCTTCCACACACGCCCGTATCAGGATGTTCCTCCATATACCGGATCTGGGTTTCGAGCTTATGGGGCTGCATCAGATCATCGGAGTCGAAGCGGAAAATATACGCTCCACGGGCAATGCTCAGTCCCGTATTTGCTGACTCTGCTATATGCTTATTTTCCGCATTGGAGATTAATATAATCCGCTTATCTTTAAAGCTCCTGATTATGTTCGCGGTCTCGTCCGTGCTGGCATCATCTATAATAATAAGCTCGAAATCTCTGAAAGTCTGAGTCAGTATAGATCGGATACTTTCCTCAATATATTGAGCAGAATTATACGCCGTCATTATTACGGAAGCTTTCGGAGTCACACTCAAATCTGGAGAAGTTTAGCCATCGCAGCGAATTAACATTTTCTTCATGTACGGCTGAGTTTAAGAGCCTGTGGTTGGCTAATTTTGCAGCAATTTAATATGATTTTGCCAAAAAAACTGATCTGGATACTTTGTCTGCTCTCCGGCCTTGTCTTCGATGGCTGTAGCACCAAAAACAAGGGAACCGCCGTAGCCAACAAAGCTCCGAATACCTATATAGTTATAGATACGATCCGGAGAACGGGAAGCAGCCGGTTTACCTCTAATGTGACACTACGCTGGTGGGGAACTGATCCGGATGGCTTTGTCCAGAACTACCGGATCATCACGCCGGATAAAGTTTTCACTACGCCCAAGCAGGATACTTCCCTGATTATCAATCTTCCGGCAGGCAGTGATACGTTTGATTTCAAATTTCAGGTGCAGGCCATTGATAATGAAGGACTTGCTGATCCTACTCCGGCGCAGCTGAGCTATCCGGTCAAAAACTCGAAGCCTGTAATCGGATTCAGCTTCCCGCCCGGAGTAGGAAGTGCCGCCAGCCGTAGTAATCCGACCTATACTTTTCCGGTGATCAAATATTCCTGGAATGCTTCCGATCCGGATGGCGCTGCCAATCTCAAATACGTGGAAATCGTATGGAATGATACCAACCGTGCATCCGTACATCTTGATCCCATCCTGAGCGGTATAGTCATGGAAGGCACGGACTGGTCTGGGGATAGTACTTCGGCACGTATATACTCCGGATCACAGCAGAAGCTGACGCAGCTGGTTATATCCGGAATGAAGCTAAACGCACTTAATACATTCTATATCAGAGCAGTAGATCAAGTTCAGGCAAAATCCAAATGGATCAGCGCCGGCCAGGTATTTCTACGGAAATCATCAGCCAAGAATCTGGTTGTCAATAATTATGTGACCTCCAGCTTCCGATATACAAGTTCTGAAAAATTCTATCTCGGCTATCTGAAATCTGCGGGAATTACCAGCGTCGATACCATCCTGCTGGATGAGGCCAAAGGCAACTATTACCGCCAGCTATCTCCTGATAACTTTACACAGAGCTTAGTGTTCAGTCATTTCAAAGGAATCCTGTGGTTCGGTGGAAATGCAGATGCAGATCTGGCGCTCGGCCAGCAGACGCTCCAGAATTTCCTCAACAACGGAGGCCGGCTCTTTTTTGCTACCTCTATCAGCCGGACTTTTGACGCGCACTCTTCATTGCTTGAGTTCACTCCGGTGGATTCTATCGTACGTCCTCCTGCTAAGTCCCTGTTTGCTATCCCAACTGATTATCATCTGAATCCTGTTCGCGCAGGGTATCCCATATTGCAGTCCAAAAAGAATACCTCTTATGCAGGAGCGTTCTGGCAAAAGCAGGATGCACAGGTTATTTATGATGCTGAAATTTTGGAGACCGATACTTTTTTCAAGGGCAAATCGACGATTATGGCTTCCAAGGCCAACGGATCAGACCTAAGCTTTGTATTCTTTTCCGGAGAGCTCGATAGCTACGATTACGATCCGGTCAAGACGCTTGCGCTCTTCCGCAAGCTCTTTGTGGATGATTTGAAATTCCCTCAATAAGCTCCTTGATCCACTTAGCCATATTTGCTTCCGGGTCGGGTTCCAACGCGGAAAATATTATCCAATATTTCCGCGTCAGGCCTGAGTCTGGAATTAAGGTCGCGCTGATTGTCTGCAATAATCCCCAGGCGGGTGTTATAGAGCGTGCTGATAGGCTCCATGTCCCAATTGAGCTGATTTCTCGCGCGGACTTGGTGGGCTCCCATCTACTATCTGTGCTATCTGACTATAAAACGGACTATCTCATCCTCGCCGGATTTCTATTGCTGATCCCTGCAAGCTTGATACAGGCTTATCCGGATAAGATTGTCAATATTCATCCGGCGCTGCTTCCCAGGTACGGTGGGAAAGGTATGTATGGAATGAATGTCCATGAGGCAGTGCTTGCAGCCGGAGAATCAGAAACAGGCATTAGCATTCATCTCGTCAATGAAAAATATGATGAGGGAAAGATCATATTTCAGGGAAAAGTAGAAGTCAGGCCGGAATACAGCGCATCCGATATAGCCGCAAAAATACATATCCTTGAACAGGAGCATTTTCCAAAAGTAATTGAGCAATTTATTCTTGGCAACAGAGAATAAATCGGCGCCAAATGAGGGCGTTTTATTTTCGAAATAATATAAAGATTTCGGCCAAAACGAAGCAGAGAAATATCCCTTTACTGGTGCGGAATTCCGTAATTTCGTGAGAATAAATTTCCAGTGTCCAGCAATCCGATCCGCATCAAAAGTGCATTAATTTCTGTCTTTCATAAAGAGGGGATAGAAGCCATAGCCCGTGAGCTTGTCAATCTGGGTATCAGAATAATTTCGACCGGAGGTACCTACGAGTTTCTGAATAAGATTGGCATCAGTGCCGTAGAAGTAGAAAGCCTCACCGGCTATCCTTCCATACTCGGTGGAAGAGTAAAGACACTGCATCCGGCAGTATTCGGAGGCATACTTTTAAGAAGAGATAATCATCTGGATACGGAAGATGCCGCCAGGCATTCCATTGAGGAAATTGATCTGGTAATTGTGGACTTATATCCTTTTGAGGAAACGGTCGCCTCAGCTGCCTCAGACGCTGACATCATTGAAAAAATAGATATCGGAGGTGTATCGCTGATCCGTGCGGCTGCAAAAAATTACGCGGATGTTCTGGTCATCTCTTCAAAGAAGCAGTACGCTTCTTTACATGATGATATTCTGATTGCCCAGAAAGGAGAATCTACTTTGGAGCAGAGAAAAAATATGGCGCTTGCTGCCTTCGGACTAACGGCGGGCTATGATTATAGTATATCCAAATATTTTGATGGTACGCCTCTGAATCCTAAGACTCAAATATCACTACGGTACGGTGAGAATCCTCATCAGGAGGCGACCTTCACAGGAAATTTGCACGAGGTATTTGAGCAGCTCAACGGAAAAGAGCTATCGTATAATAATCTGGTAGACATCAACGCCGGACTGGAACTCATTCAGGAACTTCCTTTACCGAGCTGCGTCGTAATCAAGCATACGAATCCCTGCGGAGCAGCAACAGGCTCTTCCCTGACAGATGCCTGGAAAAAAGCCTATGCCGCCGATACCGTCTCTGCTTTTGGAGGCATTCTGATTTTTAATGAGTGTATCACGGAAGAGGTAGCTCAGGAAATTGATCAGATATTTTTCGAGGTTATTGTAGCCCCGGATTATCATGAAAATGCGCTGACTATATTTTCACGCAGAAAGAACAGAATTGTTATCAAGCTCAAGGATTTCCATCCGCAGCAGATGATGACCAAGACGCTGCTCAACGGAAAGCTTGAGCAGCGCTATGACGGGAAGATGGTCTCTGAATCCGATCTTACATTTGTAACGGAACGGAGGCCATCACAGGAAGAAACAAAGGACATGCTCTTTGCTAACATAATCGTTAAACATGCTAAAAGCAATGCGATTGTATTGGTTAAAGACAGTCAGTTGATAGGTATAGGCGTAGGCCAGACCTCGCGGGTAGATGCGCTGAAGCAGGCTATCCAAAAAGCAGAAAACTTCGGATTTAAAACAGAAGGGGCTGTTATGGCTTCTGATGCGTTTTTTCCATTTCCTGATTGCGTTGAAATTGCCGATCAGAATGGGATCAGGGCTGTAATCCAGCCCGGTGGATCTGTAAGAGACGGAGAATCGGTTGCGTATTGCAACCAACATAACATGGCGATGGTCACAACAGGCTATCGTCATTTCAAACACTAAACTATCATGGGATTTTTCGATTTTTTTTCACAGGATTTAGCCATAGACTTGGGCACCGCCAATACACTGATCATTTATAAAGATCAGGTAGTAGTGGATGAGCCTTCTATAATAGCCATCAACCGACGTACGGGAGAGGTAAAAGCCGTCGGACTTCAGGCGCAGCAGATGCACGGCAAAACGCATGAGGAGCTTAAAACCATCCGCCCCCTCCGCGACGGTGTTATTGCCGACTTTGATGCCGCTGAAAAAATGCTCCGTGGACTCATCGGAAGAATTAATGGGGGAAAAAAGCTCTTCTCTCCCTATACGCGTATGGTGATCTGTATCCCATCTGGTATTACGGAAGTAGAGAAGCGCGCCGTAAAGGATAGTGCTCTCCGCGCGGGAAGCAAGGATGTATATCTGATTCCGGAGCCTATGGCTGCTGCCATCGGAATCGGGATTGATGTAGAAGAGCCTATGGGCAACATGGTCATTGACATCGGTGGAGGTACTACGGAAATCGCCGTGATTGCCCTCGCCGGAATTGTCTGTGATCAGTCTATCCGGATTGCCGGAGATGCCTTTACATCTGATATTGTAGAGTACATGAAGCGCGAGCATAATCTCCTGATCGGGGAACGCTCCGGAGAGCGTATCAAGATTGAAGTCGGCTCTGCCCTCGTAACGCTTGATAATCCACCGCCTGATTATCCCGTCAATGGAAGGGATTTAATGACGGGTATTCCCAAGCAGATCTATGTATCGTACTCTGAAGTAGCCGGAGCCCTGGATAAGTCTATTGCCAAAATTGAGGAAGCTATTCTCAAAGCATTGGAAAGTACGCCTGCAGAGCTATCTGCTGATATATTCAATACCGGACTTTACCTCACCGGAGGTGGCGCACTCTTGCGCGGATTGGATAAGCGTATATCTTTGGCTACCAAGCTCCCTGTGTATATTGCAGATGATCCTTTAAAGGCAGTAGTACGCGGAACCGGTATTGCGCTGAAACATCTCAGCAAATACAAGCACATCATGACCTAAGCCTGAGGCATGAATAATCTGATAACCTTTTTAGTAAGGTATTATCTTATATTTCTTTTTTTGTTCCTCGAAGGGTTTTCGCTCCTGCTGTTTTTTAACCATGACCGCTATCAAAGCTCGGTGGTGTATAACTTCAGTAATGAGCAGGCCGGAAAAATGTACGCCTGGTACTTTTCCGTCAATAAGTATTTTGACCTCCAGAGGTCAAATGATAGCCTGCTTGCAGAAAATGCGCGTCTGAGAACCAATCAGCTTTCAGCCAAATTCATTGATTCCTTTAAGCGCATCGGAATTACCGACACGGTATTCCGGCAGAAATACACCTATATCCCCGGAAGAGTAATAAACAACTCCACGAACCTGCGTAGCAATTATCTGACGCTTGATATCGGTTCCCGAAAAGGAATCGAAAAAGGACTCGGGGTAGTTACCACCTCCGGAATTGTCGGTATTAGCAGGGAAGTCTCTGAAAACTTTACCGCCGTGCTATCTATCCTGCATAAGGATTTCAAAGTCAGTGCTGAGGTGAGTGAAACAGGTAACATTGGATCAGTTACGTGGAGTGGAAAGGATCCAAGGTTTGTGATGCTTGAAATTCCGCCTACGCAGCCGAAGTTCAAAAAGGATTCTGTCTATCACGTCGTAACCAGTCCATACTCGGATGTATTTCCGCGTGGCGTCGCCATCGGAACTTTCACCAGCGCAGACGTAAACTCGGATAATTTTATCCGGATCAATGTCAGGCTTAACTCTGACCTGACCAATCCCAAAGTAGTCTATGTCATCCGGAATATCCTTAGGGAAGAGCAGAAAACAGTGGAAGAAAAAGCATCCGTAGAGATAAAATAGTATGGCAGCACAGGATTATATCAAAATAGCGCTGCTGTATTTTCTGCTGCTGTTTGTGCAGGTGAATGTTTTGAATCATCTGGATTTCGATGTGCCTTTTATGGCGCTTGTGCATCCGATGGTTGTCTTTTATGTTATCATCATCATGCCGCGAATGAATGAAGCAGCCTATCTGGCACTTGCCTTCTGCACGGGATTCTTTATGGATAGCTTCTATCATACGCAGGGACTACATTCGTTTGGATTCGTTCTGATTGCCTTCATCCGTCAGCCTTTGCTCAATTATTTGAAGCTCAATGAGGAGCAGCGGGAAACTGCCCTTCCCCATATCAGCTTCCTCGGGCTGCGGAGGTTTGTGATCTACAGCCTGCTTATGTCTCTCACATATCATATATTTACAGTAATGCTTGCTGTTTTCAGCTTTCAGGCTTTTCAATCCAGTTTGAGCCGTATCTTTATGAGTACTTTACTCTCTGTGTTTTTCTTCGTTGTGCTGGACATTATATTTTTCCGCAAGAGCCAGAACGCACAGTAAATCACCTTATTAAATGTTCGAGGGCAGAAGCCAGATACTCCGTTTTTCTATTTTTCTGGTAGGATTTATTTTCCTCCTCCGGCTATTTTATATACAGATCATAGATAGTCAGTATAAGATATTCGCGGAAAGCAATGCGCTGCGCAAGGAAACGATCATTCCGGCGCGAGGCCTGATATATGATCGCAAAGGGAAAATTATAGTCAATAATGAGACAAGCTACGATGTGATGGTCAATCCTTCACGGGTCAGATATCTCGACACTTCCTTGATATGCAAAATCCTGGATGTAGATAAAGAAGATTTCCGTGAGAGCTTCACCAAAGCTGTAGATGAATACCCATATCACCCCTCGGCAATCGTCAAGGGAATTACCCTTTCGCAATACGGGAAATTTCAGGAAAGATTATATGAGTTTCCAGGATTCAACGTGGAAGCACGAGCCACCCGAAACTATCCGATGCCTATTGCCGCGCACGTACTGGGTTACCTCGGTGAAGTAAATGATAAGGACATAGCAAAATCCGCCAAATACTACCACATGGGAGATTATGCCGGTCGGAGTGGTCTCGAGAAGAAATATGAGTCCGAGCTGCGCGGTGTGAAGGGCTTGAAAAATATCCTTGTGGATGTGCTCAATCGCGAGCAGGGCTCTTATCAGCACGGAAAAATGGATATTCCCGCTGTTGCCGGAAAAGATCTCGTTACAGGATTAGACCTTGATCTTCAGGCTTATGGAGAGAAGCTGATGCAGGGCCGCAAAGGGAGCATCATTGCCATTGAGCCATCCACCGGAGAAGTTCTCGCGATGATCAGCTTCCCCGCCTATGATCCCAATGAATTGATCGGACGAAAGAGGGCTTCCAATATTGGACGTCTGATGATAGACCGCAACAAGCCGATGTTCAACCGCGCCATATCCGCAATGTATCCGCCAGGATCTACCTTCAAGCCTGTAATGGGTTTGCTGGCCTTAGATGAGCATATTATCACCCCTTCCACCACCTTTACCTGTGCGGGAGGCTATCATTTATCCGCCTCTAAAATCATTCATTGTCACTCTTCTGGTACTTTTGATCTGCATCAGTCTATTCAGCTATCATGCAACGGATATTACTGCAACGTTTTCAGATTGTTTATTGACCAGCGCCGGAATCTCAATGCAGCCAAAGGAATTGAACACTGGTCCGAGCGGCTCATGCAATTCGGACTTGGTCAAAAGCTCGGGATTGATATTCCCAACGAGACCAAGGCAATTATCCCGACCTATAAGCTCTACAACAAAGCCTACGGAGAAGGACGCTGGAAATCTTCCACCGTTATTTCTTTAGGCATAGGGCAGGCGGAAATATGCTTCACTCCCCTTCAAATTGCCAATGTCGCCGCAACTATTGCCAATGGCGGATACTATATTACTCCGCATTTTGTCCGGGGGCTGGATAAATCCGGAACAATAGGCTACTATACCTGGCCACGAAAAACGGTTCCGGTGGATCCTCAGTATTTTCCGCTGATGCAATCGGCCATGCAAGCCGTGGTGGATCATGGCACCGCTATCCTTGCACGCGTTAAGGGCATAGAAGTATGTGGAAAAACCGGAACGGCACAGAACCCTCACGGCGAAGATCACTCGCTGTTTATGGGATTCGCACCCCGCGTGAATCCCCGGATTGCCATTGCCGTCGTTATAGAAAATGCAGGGATGGGCGGAACCTGGGCAGCTCCGATGGGCGGATTAATGATTGAAAAATATCTTAAAGATTCCATCACCGATCCGATGAGCAAGTGGTCGGAAAAACGCATCCTGGATGCAGCGCGTCCGGCTATTTTTGTCGCTGATACGGGTTCCGCAAAGCATAGTCAGCAATTGGCATCTGTGGACAGGCACGCCAAATCATCTGACAAACACAGTGATCCCAAAAAGAAAGTAGTGAAAACCGTACGGCAGAGCGCTCTCGAAATTGATACCAATCAAATCCAGGAAAGCGATGGCACCAGGTAGATCTAACTCCGTGGGTGGCAACCTCGACTGGTGGACCCTTCTTATCTTTATCCTCCTGGTAAGCATTGGATGGTTCAATATCTATTCATCCGAGTACAGCGAGGGAATGGCG
>JBBRLW010000025.1:0-11383 GCA_038231115.1 Bacteroidia bacterium | reverse complement strand
GAATCTGGTATAGTCCGGAAATAGTATATAGACATAGAAAAGCCGGAGCAGTTATATCTGCTCCGGCTTTTCTATGTCTATATGTCGCTATGCGGAGGTCTTAGCTATCCTTGCGGAAGTTAAACACCTGCACTAAGGTATTCAGCCAGGCCAGATGCGCCTTCTGAAGAGCCGCCGGATTTCCGTTTCCTACGGCACCCAGCAGGGTTTTCATGGCAGCCGATACCGGTCCCTGATTTACCGATTCCGTGATGGAAGTCAGCGAGGGTAGCGTTGTCCGTACCAGCATCGGATAGGACTGAGCCGTTGTTATGCCGGAAGAAAAATCCTTCATAAAGGCGAGGGTAGCATTGAGGAGAACATCCAGATTTCCTATGGATGATAGTCTGCTTTCCCGGATGAGATCGCGCTGTACCATAGCCGTCAGATTGATGAGCGCTTCATCTCCCTGCGATTTTAGCGCATCGGTAAGATAGATATCCATCTGCTGAAGCATGGAAAAGTGCATGGAAAGCATTCCGGATAACATCCCCGGATCCATAACACGTGGATTGATACGTCCGGCAATATCATGCGCCGCGCCCGCCGTGACGGTTTTCAGGGCATCTACTGATGATACCCGAGGTTCGGTTACAGATTTACTGATTCCCCCCAGCGGGCTGGTGAAGGCCTTTTTGATCGTGGACGTCTGTGCTTTGGTGGATACAAAGAAGGTATTGAACCGCGTCAGTGTGGCGCTTAATCCCGAGGTATCTTTAATGCCATTCATGTGGAGGGAGATTTCACTTTTTGCGGCATCGAATACATTGGATATCCCGCTTATTCCGCGTACGAATGAAGGCTGATCAAAATTCGCCATAGATTTCAGCACCAGATCGGCGCCAGCTACTGCTTTCACCTGAAAACCGTCCCGCATGCGGGTCAGCACGGAATTGGTTTCCCGTAGCAGTCCATCCATAGCTACTTTTTGGGAGGCCCCCCTGATAGTAAATCCGAATCCGCTTGCAACTTCGTCTCCGTTCAGCTCATGGAAATGAATATTAGCCTGCTCGCCTTCACGCGCATTGAATGCGTCAAAAGAGAAGCTGAGCCAGCGGCTTTCGCCCGGGAGCATATTTTTGAGGGTGATAATCTCTCCGGCTCTAAATGGAGTCTGCATGTCTGTTCCTGTTACAGAAATCATTGCATTCTTGAACATAGCCACCGATCCATCGGAAGCATCCAGCCTGAGATGTACGTCTCTTAATCCGCTGGAGCCGTTTCCGACTTTTCCGACGTGCATGGCTGCCGTGCCCGGGACATGATCCCAAACAGACATATTACGCTGCGCTTTGTTATTATCTCTGCGGACGATGGTATCTGTTGCCGCACCCGGCGTATTTCCGAGGAGCCCGGGAAGCTGATACGGATCTGCATCGGAATATATCTGTACCGACATACACAAATGCGTGGATGAGCTGGGATGCAGATTCCAGGGCATGGAAATTATCTTTACAGATTCTCCGGGCATAAATGTAACAGAGGAATCTGCTGCGGGGCTACAGTTCAGAAAAGGACTTCCGGTGCCGAACTCGGCGTACATAAAGTGTGCAAATACCTTTTCCTGAGTAGCCGTGCCTTTCCGGGAAATACGGGCGAATGCAAAATTATCGCCTGCTGAACCGTTTCCGGCCTGTGGATTTTCATTCTCGGGAACATCATTCACAAACACACCCGGATTATTGCTGCGCCGGTTCCAGATATCGGAAGTTTCCCAAATCACAACCTGAGAGGAAGGCTGGGATCCATCGTCGTGGCTGGCGGAAGAAGATGTCCAGTCGCGTACATAGAAATCGGAAGTGAAATCATGCCGCGCTACATGCCTGTCATTAACAGAGTCGTACCGGATATTGATATTATCCATGAAGATATCGTACGCCTGGACAATGATACCAGAAGCCAGATCGGCCGCCGAAGCCGGCGTCCATAAATTGGAACATTCCAGTATTTTGGCCTCGCCTGCTTTGAGCGTAAAGCCTGAGTGGCCGAGGGAGCGTACCGTCAGCGGGGAGGTCGATGGCAGAGGCGTGAGCATGAAATCGATCAGACCTGCATAGCAGTTATTGCTTCCGATGTTTATGACACGGCTTTTGATCTTATAGCTCTGTCCGATGGCCGGATCAGATACCGGATTGCCTGCGGCATTCTCCAGCCATATTCCGGTAGAGTGATGCGCCGGCGAAGCCGGAAGCGGCCTCATACCCGTATCTCCGGTCATTGATGGAATGATCAGATAGGGAGTGAAGGTCTTTTTGTCGCGGTCGTGATTGCCCTCCCCGGGCGCATGATTTTTAGGGGGCCATAAGCCACGATCTTTGAGATCCTGTGCAAAGCCGAGCGTTTCCCCGGGCTTCACAAAGGGCTTGATGGTGATTACGCCTCTTCCCTGATGTTCTCCTCTTCCATCCTGTGGAAATTCTTTATTTTTATCTAATTCCTGTTTTCCCATGATAATTATAATCTATAAATTTTGATATGTCTGAAATGTTAGTTCTGAGCCAGTACGGGTTGGACGGTTGCGTGACGGTTATCATCTCCGGAGACGCTGCTATCCACCGCTTCCGGACGAAGGGAAGTAGTAGTATGGCCGATATCAGAACTGACAAACAGTGTTCCGTGGCTAACATTGTTTACATCCGTTTGATCTTTAATGTCCCAGCATGGCCATCCGTAGCCCCGGTCTCCATCCATGTTATAGTCTGGCAGACCGGTACGGTCAGGGAAGTTTGATTCCGAGTACTCAATTCCACGAACGCAATTGGCAATAGCGCCACCGAAGTCCCGCCTTTTGACAATAAACTCTCTCGGTGATGTTGTGATAGTAGGCCATTCCTGATCTTTGAACATATCATCCGGCCCCAGGTCTGCATCGATAAAGCGATCAGGCGTGATGTCTCTTTGCTCGTGAGCAATCTCATAAGGTGCTGCAAAATCGATATGCTGATTTTCAATGATTAATTTTCCGGAAGCATCCAATACTTCAGGTTGCTCTATTGGTGGGGCTATCGGAGTATAATCGGTAAAGATTCTATCTCTTTCCTTGGAAATTTCCTCAATCGGATATCTTCCCTTCAAATTTCCTCTGGAGCACCACATGTCGCGTGCACTATGTCCGTTGCCCAGGTCGTCATTCAGGCTACCGGTAAATGGAACCGCATATCCGGCATGCACCAGTACATCACGGAAAGCGTTGTAAATAGCGAACAATCCACACTGTATAATATACAGAAGATATTTGATGACGTCTGTTACGACGGTTGCTGCAATAATAATCAGATCCTTGATGGCATCAATAGCGGTCTTGATTGCCTGTGTTACGACTTCCCCGACCCACTCGGCAATGTGTTTGACTGCGTCCCAGAAAGAGGACCAGCTAAATCCGCCACCTCCACCGGATGGAGAAGGAAAAGGCGGGAATCCGGCCAGATCAGCGGCAATATCATCACCCAGCTTCTTGACCGCGTCAGATATATCACTGATGATATTTGGCGGTACGGGCGGCTGGATTTTTTCTTCCGACAACATCCGCAATACCAATCTGAAGACGCCATAAGCGCCCGCTACATCGTCCGGAGTAGGTAAGCGTCCAAGATTATTAGGTATGCGTCCCACCGGAGCTGTGGAAACATACACATCCTTCATGGTATTGGACATGAGTTCTGTCCAGGAAACGAAATCCGGCTCGGCAGGATCAGCCGGTTCAATAAACTCTGCAAATCCGAGAGAATCGAGGCCATTACGAATGCTGTCTGCCACGCCTTTAATAATATCGTCTACCGGATCACCCAGCGTAGGATTTCCGATATTGACATGGTCATTGAGGCGTGCAAACGTCAGCGGTGCCCCGGAACCAATGCTCGGGTTTGGACTGGAAAGGAGGGTATCCAACGGTGGCTCATGACCTGAAAACCCGGGAGGCTCCGGTGTAGTTTGATGCCAGCGATCCCAGTAGTAGGCATCCATGTAGTTTTCTACTGTATGGTGACGCTGCCAGTATAGGCGCCAGGGCGCCTGAACCACCTGATTTACAAATGGGTGTCCTACCACATCAGTTACATAATGCGTAAGATATCCGTAGGCATAAGCCAGCAGATTGGCACTTCCGGAAGCCCGGGCGTTTTCAATCAGCTTACGGACAAAAGTTCCGGTTTTGATATAATGGAGGTAATCCGCCCAAAACCAGTTTTCACGGGGTAGATCCCGCTGACGCGCCGCCTCAAAAACCGGCCAGAAATTAAAGCCGACAGGTCCTACTATCAAGGCCATGACTCCTTCCGTAAATATGGCACTGAAGAGTCCGATCGTCTTCTCAATCTCTTCTACCACACCCATCGTTATGGTATTGACCACATCGTGCACGTAGCGGGAAATTTCCCCCGTCAGTGAGGTAATCACTTCTACTGATCCGGCTACTTTGACGAGGAAATTTTCCAGATCCTGAAGCTCCCCGCCGTAATCGGCCATCGCATAGAAAATATCAGGGCCACAGGCGCCGAGCTTGGCATAGCGCATTTTTGCGCCCTCTATAGAGTTGGGGTCAGCATGAGGATCGCCGAGCAAGGCCTTCATGGCGGCATTGCTCATGGCGACCCGCTCCGCGACCGTGATGTGAATTGCTGAAGTTGGCATAGTCTACTATTTTACGTTATTAATGGTTATCAAGACAGAAATATAAAGCGGGACACGGCTCTGTTTTGAAACTCACGCATCCAGCTTTACAACATTAGGCAAATTTTTGAAGCTGATTAAGAAAGTCAGATATTTATTTATCCACAATTATATTTATATCAGCTGTTTAGCTGAAAAAGGCGCGTCAGCAATTTTTTAACGTATTCTTAACATCCTATGTGCAGGATTTTACCGTTATTTGAATAATCTGCTGTACCACGCGGTATTCGTTTCCTCGATTAGTCCGGATATGCGCGGCTACATCTTCCACTTCCCTATATTTGCAGAATGAATAATCTGCCGATGAGCTTCCGGGCGAAGTACTTCAACGGGTACCTGACCCGCGCGTTTGAAGCGGAAGTATCCCTTGAGGCCGACAGCCTTAGCCTGAGTATTGAACATCCGGAGACGCTCGAGGAGGAGCATCTGCTCTGGAATCCGGCGCAGATCAGTATGCTGGCTGCAGAGTCGGATGTGATGCGTACCGTTTTGTTATACGGAAGCTATCCGCAGCAGAAGCTGGAGATTATGAGCACAGAGTTCCGCCATAATTATAACAGACATTTTGAAGGAAAATCTGCTCCTTTGGCTCACAAGGGTCTTGAGCAATTGTTTTCGCTGGCACCCTCCCGTATCCTCGGGATTGCAGCCATCAGCCTGATTGTGATTGGTATACTGTATATCTTCGCCGTTCCGCCGCTTGTAGAAAGCATCGCTATGGCGGTGATTACGCCGGAGCAGGAGCAGGAGATGGGCAAAACGATTCTCGGCAGCATGACGGCTGATGATGTGCCGGACAATGCGGCGAGCCGCACGGCCACCCGATTTTATCAGTCGCTGCACTTCCGCAGTGAGCCGTACCCGATTCATATTAACATAGTCAAAAGCGAGGTAGTGAACGCTTTTGCGCTCCCCGGGGGTGAAATTGTGGTCTATACGGGTATCCTTAAACAGATTAAATCAGCGGATGAGCTGGCTGCGCTGCTCTCGCATGAGGCCTCGCACGTGATTCTCCGGCATACGACCCGAAATCTGGCGCGGAGCCTCGCACATTATATCATGTTTTCGGCGCTGATTGGAGATGTATCGGGACTGAGTGCCGTGCTGCTCAATAATGCGAATTCTATATATCAGCTGGGATACTCCCGTAGCTTGGAGCAGCAGGCTGATGAAAATGGCTTCAATCTGATGCGAAGCTCCGGACGTACGGCACAGGGATTTGTATGGCTCTTTAAGACCCTCAAAAAGGAGGAAGATAATCAGCAGGAGGGAGTTAAGACAATCTCCCGCTACATCAGCACGCATCCCTTAACAGAGGATCGGATAGCGTGGGCACAACAGCATCTCAACGAGCATCCTTTTACAGGCGGAAAGCATTCGGATTCCGATCGTCTGTTCAAACAGTTGAAAAAAGAAATAGCTATCAGCGAAAAGGAATGAAAGCCTTGATAATTATTATTGGGTGGATACATTCAGGGTAGAGCTATTATAGTTGAAGATTGAAGAAAAACGGCAGGTTCTGTATATTTGAAAATCTCCCTCGCCTTGACTCCCAGCGATAGAAGTACAACTCCACCGAGCGTGTATATCGAAACAGAATACTGAGGCTCTTGCATCCTCCTATAAAAACAGGATGACCAGCGCTTCCCTATGCAGCCTTTCGGACGTGGTAGTAGACGCGCCAGCGATCCTTAGTATTCTTTATGTCTTTTTCTGCCGGACTCAGGCCCGCTAAATCAATGCTTCTGACTCAAAATAGCGGATCACATAATGCCGGATAAACTCCTCCTGGACCTTATTATCCATCGGAGGCATCGGCTTGATCTGCCGCCAGACAGGCCATCCGGCTTCGTCGAGGTGCGTGATCTCGAAGTAGCCATCCAGCGAAGTCGCCTGACAGAGCGCGAGGTTCATCAGATCCTGCTTTTCCTCTTTGGTGTATTTCTTCTTCGCCTGACCCTCACTGACTTCCACGCGCCGCTGATTGCCCATCTCCCGCAATCCAATGATGAACAATATGCCTTTGAGGTCCACACCACGCTCAAAGCGCTTGGCCATAAATTCCTCGACCTCCGGCCATCGATGCGTATCGTATTGCATATCCCCGCAAATTTACGCTAATAATATCTCTGAGCGCATATCTATCTCCTGACCCTCCATTGCTACGAAGATACATATCTGACCCGTCAATTCCCGCGCATCCCTGAGCTGAGTTCCTCTCGCGCTGTAGATCGTCCGGTATCCCGAGCTGCAAGTAGGTCATAAGGCGGATTATTTGCATCCACTTCCACGATCATCGATGCTAATGATCTTTATGTTTGCATCCGTAGTAAATATTATCTCATTTGTACTCGCAGCTAACACGGAACTATTTTCCACAGTATATGTAGAGTTGGGATTTAGTTTGAAATTGTCAATAATGTCAGAATTACTATCTAAATAGTTTTTAGGCTTTCTTATTATATAATCAGCGTTAGTGTGGTATAAGTCAATACTATTTCTGCCATCGCTATTAGGACGAATAGAAAATTGGTAAATATTATATTTCTGGTCAGTTATTGTGATTCTGTTAAATATAGATGTTCTCCTACAGGTTTTCAGAGTACCCGTATCCTTCAATAATCCAAATTCATTACCTGCACAGCTGGTTAAAGTAAAAATGACGATGGCGAATATAATTTTTCTCATAATTTTCTGATTTTTAAGCGATCGGATTTTACTGATTCTGAGCTGCCTTTTTAGGACCATAGTGCTTGATTTTAGATTCATAGCGCAAGTCTTTGATAAGTGTATAGAGTGTGGACAATATACTGTCGGCATACCTGGATAGTAATTAAGGGAAAGGGTAGAAACAGGACGATTTGAGGCAGTAGGGTGTTCATACAAATCATTATTTTTTGAAAATTACTAATGAGTCCGTACTTATAATAGTCCCTACGTGATCGTCATCTTTATAGATAAAAATCGTCTTCACACTCCCTATGAAATCACCAATCCTGCTTTGAAAAAAGAGATATTCTTTATAAAACTCAAAACTTCTCTCGGTGCGCGAAAATATATCTATACCGTTTTCTTTATACTCATCTGTAATAAGCACAAGTGTATCGTTCTTTATTTTTACGGAAGTGACATATCGTAAACAGGCATGCCGGGTTTCTACAGGATTTCCTATATTATAGAGGCGTAAGCTAACTATTTGCTTTTTGCTAACCATATACTCAATAATCTCTCCGCACTTACATTGTTCACAGGAGCTACCCAATAACTCTAATTCATAAGATCTGCTTTTCTGAAATTTGGCGGTTCTAAAATTTCGAGCTGTAACAAATTTCCCAAACTCAGAGTCGGTGACCTTATATTGATAACGGCTTTTATGTCGGATAACTTTAACAGCATTTTCCCTATAAGAACTTGGAGAATAGGGACTATCCAGAAAATAAGTCACCTTTCTTATAAAATTTATTGTACTGTGCCTTGGTGGGGGAAGCATATACAATAGAGCTTGCCGCTAAAAATACGCCGATCAAACTTAATTTACCTAATATCAGTTGTTTCATACACTCAAGGCTTGTGAATTAACATCAGATGGCATTATTTCCTCTTTCGTATAGATCACCTGACCCAAGTGCTTGATGTGTTCAATCAGCTGACGGCTAATAATGCTATCGGAGATAACCAGATCCAGATCGCTTCTTTCGCTATATGTTCCTTTGACACGGGAGCCATACACGATCACTTTTCTGACTTCCCCATAGCCCGAAAAAATACCATATAGGATGCGCTGTGCTTCCTCGGATAGTCCAAAACGTATCATAGCTGATCCATAATTATCTGTTAATGAATTAGCTCACAATTATTTTCTTCACCAATCCCGTCAGTACCTTGCCCGGACCCATTTCGATGAACTCCGTAGCACCGTCGCGGTGCATGGCTTCAACACATTGCGTCCACAGCACCGGAGCCGTCAATTGCGCAACAAGGTTCGCCTTGATCTGAGCAGGCTCCGTAGCCGGCTCGGCACTAACATTTTGATAGATAGGACATAATGGCTTGCGAATCAGTACGGACTCGATCGCTGCGGCCAATTGCGCGCGTGCCGGCTCCATCAGCGGAGAGTGGAACGCACCGCCGACCTGCAGCACGAGCGCGCGCTTGGCACCGCGTGATTTCAGCAGTTCACAGGCTTTATTGACGCCCTCCACGCTTCCGGAGATAACGACCTGGCCTGGGGCGTTGAAATTCGCTGCTACGACGGTATCTCCGCCATTATTGACCTCTTCACAGGCCGCGCGGACAGCCATATCGTCCAATCCCAGGATGGCAGCCATCGTAGAAGGACGTATCTCACAGGCGTGCTGCATCGCATTGGCGCGGAGGCTCACCAAACGGAGCGCATCCTGCCAGTCCATGGCACCCGATGCCGCCAGCGCCGAAAACTCTCCCAGAGAGTGACCTGCCACCATCTGCGGATCAAAATCCGCCCCCGCCGCTTTCACTGCCGCCATCGAGTGCAGGAATATCGCCGGCTGCGTGATATTGGTCTGTTTAAGCGCCTCATCGGTTCCGGAAAACATCGTCTCCGTAATGGCATAGCCCAGAATGGAATCCGCCTCTGTCAGAAGCGCTTTCGCCTCCGCATGGGACTCATACAGGTCTTTGGCCATTCCGCTGAACTGCGCTCCCTGTCCCGGGAAAATATAGGCTCTGATCGACATTGACATAGATGTATATTTATCTTTAGTCCACAAAGATAAGGAGGCAGATCAGGTAATAGTGAACTGCTAACAGGGCTGCAGATGCGTCTTGCAGAAGCCTTAGGCTATAAGGGTCTATGGGGAGCGCTCGCGCGAAAGTGTTGTCGTGCGGGTAGCCACAAGGGCTACCCCTACTACAGCCTCCGCTCCCTTATCTATGAAGATTTCTCAGTTGCGCTCGGCTTCCTGTACCCTGCCGAAGCAGGGCGGAATCCTCTCTCCAGTCGAAATGACCTCTTAGGTCATAAATGCACTCCTCCACCAAGTCCGTCATTTCGACTGGAGTTTTGCCTGCACAGGGAGGCCTTCAAGCCGAACGGAGCGGGCATTACGCAATGGAGAAATCTTCGGAGCAAATGCCCTCGCTCCCTTATCTATGAAGATTTCTCCGTTGCGCTCAGCTTCCTGTACCCTGCCGAAGCAGGGCGCAAACCCCTCACCCCTCATCATTCATCATTCACAATTCATCATTCCATTCATCTCTTCCCTACCTTCGTTCAGAATATGACAGCGCCCAAGAAGCAGTACGGACAGCATTTTCTGCGCGCGCCACGCGTCGCCGAAGAGATTAGCGATAGCCTGCGAGGTATCGGAACAGCATATACCGACCTGCTGGAAATCGGCCCAGGGGAGGGTGTCCTGACCGATCATCTCTACAAACGATACGGCAAGTCCCTGACCCTCGTTGAGATAGATGCCGACCTGATTCCGCCTCTTAAAGTCAAATATCCGGACATTAGGGATCAGATTATCCAGGGAGATTTCCTCGATATGAAGCTCGGCGACCAGTTCCCGGGCCAGTTCGGAGTCATCGGAAACTTCCCCTACAATATATCTTCGCAGCTATTGTTCCGCGTGGTGGAATTTCGGGCGCAGATTCCGGAGCTGGTCGGGATGTTTCAGCGGGAAGTCGCCCAGCGCGCGGTTAGTCCGGAAGGCTCCAAGGTCTATGGACTCTTGAGCGCCTGGCTTCAGGTGTTTTATAACACAGAATATCTGATTACAGTCCAGGAAGGCGCCTTTTTCCCTCCGCCGAAGGTCAAGTCCGGCGTCATCCGCCTGACCCGCAAAGCCGATTACGAGCCAAAAGCACCCGCACAGCTCATCCTCAAGATGATGAAATCCGCCTTTACCGTCCGCCGCAAGACCCTCCGCAACGGACTCGCCCCCTGGAAGCCCTTCTTTGAAGCCTTCCCCGAAGGTGTGCTTGACAAGCGTCCGGAGCAGCTCTCCGCCGAGGGATTCATCGCCCTCGCCGAGGCCGTCACCAAAGCCAAAGCGGAGCTGAAGTGAACAGGTAAAAGTGAACAGATAAGGCGTTTGCGCAGCGCTCGTTCGCTCCGCCTAAGCGCTCGGCGGGATTTATAATCCCGTCGCCGAATAGAATAGGGATTTGCAATCCCGTCCCATACACGCGCCGCGCCCACTCCACAAACGCATTCAGCCCCAGAGGGGCGCACTGTCTGTAGCAAAAGCACGATACCTGATTTTGAACCCCGTAGTGGTGGCACTGTTCGTAGCGCAGGGCTTTAGCCTTGGGTAGATGACGTAGAAAAGTATCTGAGCTCCGTAGTAGCGGCACTATAAAAAGCGTGGACATCAGTGCCGCCCCTCCGGGCTCTTATATCATACAGACATGCCTTTTTCCAGGGTTGAAACCCTGCGCTACGAACGGTGCCGCCCCTCCGGGGCTCAAATTATGGTCTTGTCCTGTGCTTTAGTCCGCTCCTATGGAGCTTAATGCATTCGTGGATAGGGGATTTAATGGGATTGCAAATCCCTTTGTTTGTCTGGCGACGGGATTATAAATCCCGTCGAGCGCTTAGGGACGCGCGCGTGTGGCGTATTCGCTAATTGCAGGGGCGGAGATTTCTTCGGTCGGCTGGAAGGCCTCCCTCGAAATGACAGCTTAGAGTGCTATT
>JBBRLW010000024.1:0-11400 GCA_038231115.1 Bacteroidia bacterium | reverse complement strand
TAATGCTTCCGTCCTGCTCACGGGCAATGACCGTGAATTTTACCTCGAAAGGCTTATAATCATCTGATTTTGTTAAAATTCTTATCTCAACTATAAAGCGGTCGGTATGTCCGGCAGCGGCATTTTCAACGGCTTTCTGATATACCGGTGCATCATCCGGATGAATTAAGCCCGTCCAGAATCCTACCTCAGGGACAGTCTCTTCATAACCGTATCCGAAAAGCTCGGTAAGCTCGGAAGTATAAAAAAGCTGTCCATTACGGTAATCCCACTCAAAGCGCGCTCCCATAAATCCTGGAAGGCTCTGGCTCATGGGTCTGGATAGAATCGTGGAAGATGCTTTCTGCTGCCTTTCCTTCTTTTTTATCGCATTGAAATCAAAGCTGACCCCTCCATAGGTAAGCGGACTTCCATCGGCTGCACGGGTAATGACTTTAGCGCGCTGAAAAATCCAGACAAATTCTCCTTTTTCGTTCAGCATCCGGCACTCGTATTCGTAGCGGTCTGTGAGTCCTGCGTGGCAGGGAGCTACAATATCGCGCAGCATGCTTAGCTCCTCCTTAGGGAATAGCCTGATCCAGTCATCAACTGTATAATTCTTGACGGAGTCTAAAGAGCGTCCGTATATTTTGGTCCAGTTTTCATCGGCCTGAAGGCTGGAGAAGTCAGATTTCCAGTTCCATGCTGCAGCAATAAAGGTATCGAAATAATGATCTTTTTGGGGCGTGGCATCAGCGTCCTGAAAATATCCGCTGAGATAGACCGGCATGCCGGTAGCATCCCGTCCGGTGACGTAGCCGATGGACTTCATCATAATATAAGTATCGAGTCCGGTACAGAACCTGAAATCGAAGGCATAATGATCATAGTCTCCGTTTATAGCCCCGTTTATAATCTGATTGACCATGTCAACGTCATCAGGATGGCATTTCTGTCCCCAGAAATCGAGCGTACTGGGCACCATTTCAGGATTGTATCCCATAAAACGGACGAATGCCGGACTATAGTTGATCGTTCCGGACTGCATATTTACATCCCACAGGAGGCAGCGCGGATCCGGCTTTTGCGTGAAATCAGTGTAGGCTATACGATGGGCAGATTCGGATTTAGCGGTTCTAAGGATAATGCGCCGGTTGGCCTCGTTATATATCTGCCGGTTTGCCAATATGGACTCATAGATGGCATAAATACCGGAAGTTTTTCCGAGCGTATTGTGCATCGGTGTGATGCGGATATTATATTCGTACTCCTGTTTATTTTCTGTGACAAGGATACTGCGGCAGGTAGCTTTCTCGCACGTCATGGCAGCCAGCCAGTTGCATTCTTCGCCGCCGAGCATGATCTTCCTGGTATAGGACATACCAAGTTCTGCTGTAATTCCGCTGACTTCCTGCAGCACTTTTTTGAAGGCCTCATTGAAGTACAGAACTGTCCAGTCCGCTGTAATCATTACTACCGGTTCCGGCAGCTGATCGCTAAGTCTTGCAAATATATCCTCAAACATCAATCTCCTCATAGCAGCTTTTCCAGGCAGTCTGTACCGAGCCGATAGGCTCAAACTGAATATATTACAACTTTCAAGACAAAGCTAAGCGAGAGATCAGGGAATACTAAAAAAGCGCATTCTATTTCGATCAAAATTTCGATAGAAAGACGGAAATCTTTCGAAATGTAGAGAATTTACGGTGAAAACTATTGTAAAAGTTTAACCAAAATGTTAAACAAATTTCATATTATACGGGAAATTCAGAACAAATTGAGTAGTACTATAGACTTCTGAGTGCATGAAATGCATCACGATATTCCAGTCAGAACTGTGATCATCTACTCATTAATTGCCTCAGTACAAAATACATGTTATGACTCATATAGGACAGGCCGGATATTCAGTCGACAGACGGATCGGTTATAATCCAATGCAGGTATATGCCCTATAAAGCTTCCAGGCCGCTAAGGACAGCGCATACTGCGTCCTATACCTCAATTGAGGTTCTTATGGTTGCAACATTTCGCAGTATGGCAGGATAAAATTCTTCTCTCCGCTTACTTCGCTTTACGCTTGCGCTCGTTCTCGTCGAGAATCACTTTACGCAGACGCAGGGAAGCCGGGGTGATCTCGACGTATTCATCTTCTTCGATGTATTCGAGGGTCTCTTCCAGCGAGAAGTTGATCTTCGGAGCGATCTTGACGTTCGTATCCGTACCAGAGGCACGCATGTTCGTCAGCTTTTTCCCTTTGATCAGGTTCAATACCAGGTCATCGGGACGGTTGTTTTCGCCGACGATCTGTCCGGCGTAGATTTCCTCTCCCGGATCCACAAAGAATTTGCCTCTGTCCTGAAGGTTATCGATAGCATAAGCCGTCGTAGCGCCTTTTTCCATGGAGATCAGTACTCCATTGATGCGTCCGGGGATTGGGCCTCTGAAAGGCTCGTATCCTTTCAGACGGTGTGCCATGATGGCCTCTCCGGCAGTGGAGGTCAGTACATTATTACGCAGACCAATGAGTCCGCGGGAAGGGATCAGAAATTCCAGATGTGTAAGGTCGCCCTTAGGCTCCATGATAAGCATCTCGCCTTTGCGCTGGGAAACCAGCTCAATGACTTTTCCGGCATATTGCTCCGGAACGTCCACCGTCAGGTACTCTAATGGCTCACAACGGACACCGTCAATTTCCTTGAAGATTACCTTAGGCTGTCCGACCTGTAGCTCGAATCCTTCGCGACGCATAGTCTCGATAAGGATAGCCAAATGCAGGATCCCACGTCCGTACACAAGGAAGGAGTCGGCAGAATCGGTCTCGTTAACGCGGAGCGCGAGGTTTTTCTCGGTCTCTTTCATCAGACGGTCACGGATCTGGCGGGACGTTACAAACTTGCCCTCTTTTCCGAAGAAAGGAGAGTTATTGATGGTGAACATCATGTTCATGGTAGGCTCATCGATATCAATCGGCTTGAGTCCCTCAGGATTCTCAAAATCAGCGATCGTATCTCCGATGTCGAAGCCTTCTATTCCGAAGATAGCACAGATTTCTCCGGCTTCCAGCTCTTCTTTGGTCTTCATTTTACCGAGACCTTCAAAGGTATATACTTCCTTGATGCGGGATTTGACTAAGGTTCCATCACGCTTGACAAGCGTAACCGCCTGATTTTCTTTGAGCGTTCCACGCGAGATCCGTCCTACGGCAATACGTCCGGTATAGGAAGAGTAGTCAATGGATGTAATCTGCATCTGAAGGGTTCCGGGCACGAAAGGCGCCGGCGGGATGTATTCCACAATCGCATCCAGCAGGGCGGAAATGTCTTCCTTAGGCTCCTGCCAGGTCGTATTCATCCATCCCTGTTTGGAGGATCCGTATAGTGTAGGGAAATTCAGCTGATCCTCCGTGGCGTCGAGGTTGAAGAACAGATCAAAGACAGAGTCATGGACTTCATCGGGACGGCAGTTCTGCTTATCCACTTTGTTGATGACCACAATCGGCTTGAGTCCCAGCTGCAGCGCCTTTTGTAGTACAAAACGGGTCTGCGGCATGGCTCCTTCGAAGGCATCTACCAGCAGAAGAACACCATCGGCCATATTGAGCACACGCTCAACCTCGCCACCGAAGTCGGCGTGCCCGGGTGTATCTATGATATTGATTTTTACGTCCTTATAAACGATGGACACGTTTTTGGCCAGGATAGTAATCCCGCGTTCCCGCTCGAGGTCATTGTTATCGAGGATGAGATCACCAGTTTCCTGATTATCACGGAAGAGCTTGGCCTGGAGCAGCATCTTGTCCACGAGAGTCGTTTTCCCGTGGTCAACGTGTGCGATGATGGCAATATTACGAATATTTGTCATGTATCAAAAGATTAGCTTTCCTGCCATAGGGGCGCGGAAAGTCCAATAAAGCCGCAAAGTTAGGGATTTATCCCCATATCTGATGCGAATCAGCGCGAATCAGCACAGGGATTCTCTGGCAAGCGCAGACTCTGCTCCGGAGTATTTGCCTGAATCCTGTCGCTTCTATCAGCGGCAGGGAGCCTACATGCCGAACCCTCCTCGGAGTTTTTCCTGAGTCTGTACCACTCAGCCTGCTTGGGGAGTAGTTTTGTCCTGATTTAGCACTCGGAAGTAGTTTCGGAAAATCAGTATCATCTATGACGAATATAAGAAAAATAGAACAACAGGACCTGGAGCATCTGAAGGCCGTTATTGATTCTACCAGCCTGTTCCCTTCTTCCCTTTTGGATGATATGACCCATGACTTCTTTTCTAATGAGCGTACACAGGACATCTGGCTGACAAAGGCGATGGACAACATTCCCATGGCTGTAGTTTACTGTGCACCCGAACGGATGACGGAAGGCACATACAATCTCTATTTAATCGCCATTGAAAAGAGCCATCAGGGAGCAGGAATCGGTACCGAAATGATGCATTATGTAGAAAACCTTCTGCGGGAAATGGGACACAGAATCCTGATTGTAGAAACGTCTGCCCTCCCTGAACATGAGCTGACCCGTAAATTCTATGAGAAGCTGGACTATACCAGAGAAGCAGTAATCAGGGATTTTTATCAGGAAGGCGAAGGCAAAGTCATATTTTGGAAGAAGCTCACCGGTAATAACATAGCATAGATAGCTATAAATTTTGTTTGGATGCTTTTGCGGTATCACGCATTTATTAATCCATGACTCTGCTTTTTCTTATTTAATATAAGGACCACCCGGGACGCCCCATCCCCATTTGGGCATAGGCTCCAGCGGATTCATGTCCAGATGATCAGCGTTCGAGTTGATTACGGCTAAACGTGTCCCCCATTCCAGATACGCCATAAACGCAGAACGAAATTCCGGATCCTCCGGAAGGCCTATCTCATCAGCACTTTCTATCAAAAGATGAAGCCATTGCTTGCGATGCGCTTCGGTGAGGTGTTTCGAGAGATGCTTTTGAATCATTTTAAAATGAGATCCTTCCGAACTGCTATACATTGCCGGACCTCCGAATACCTCGGCAATAAAATGCGCTACCTGCATGCGATGCTCCACAGACATATATCTGAAAACAGGCTCGAGCAATTCATCCCGTAGCACTTTCGAATAGAAAACTTCGGTCAATCGTTCAAAAGCAGGCATTCCGCCAGCCCAGTCATATAGCGTAGGAATTGGTTTTGCTTCCATTAGAATGTGCTGTTTATATAGCCCGCATCTTGTTGCCTTTCGGATCATGGGTGACCTCGGCCAGACCCAGCGCTTCCATCAGCGGCGGAACATACATGCCGAACCTTCCGCGGAGTCCTTTTTTGAGTCCATACCATCCGCCGACAGGATTTGATTCTGATCGTCCCCAGGCTTCGACCGTACCCTCCTTTACCGGCTTCTGCTCATCCGCGCTGCCGAGATCCATCCAGCCGCCATGGGTTTTCAGCATCTCGTGAAGATCATTGAGGCAGGCATAGTCATAATGCAGCACTGTTTTTCCTACCGTGCAGACCAATATGTCCTTACCGTCCTTTTGGTCGCGGTGCATGGTGTACTCCGATGTTTGCGGAGGCGTCTGCAATTTCCATGGATTTTCTTTGGTACCGGATTCCATAGTATAATCGTTTTCCACAAATATACTGATTATTACCGAATAAGCTGGAATAAATTTTCGTCTGAGGGAAGTCCCTCAGACTACTTCACAATGGCTCCGGCAATGTTCGGATTGTCAGGATTCACTACAAGGCGAAGCTGTGCCGGATGGATAACCAGATCCATATCCTCTATGGGAATAGCGCCGAGGAGTACTTCCTCGCCTAAAACAAGCGCTCCGGTCAGACATTGACGATTGGCATATTTCAGCTGAATGGGACCCACATAATCGCATATATGCCGACTGCCATCTGCTACCGTGACTTCTCGTGTTTCAAACGTTTTGAGCTTAAGCTGGATAGCAATATGCCTTGGAATACAGAGAAGAAGCGTGCCGGTGGATACCCGTGCCCGGCTGATGATGGGCGCCAGATGCTCATCGGAAGGGTTTCCAATGCTCAGGTCAACATAGATAAGTCCCATACAGAGGGACAGGCAATTTTCAGGCTATGATCCTATTGCGTTGCATCTATAAATGCCATACAAAATGTACAGACAGAGATACTACTCCAGCTGCGTCTTGACTAATCCAGTGAACCAGGAATCCGGCAGAATGCGGCGCATAAACAGTAGAAAAGCCGGCTCCGCACCGACGACATATCGTATTCTGGCAGAAGTGGAAGTCGCTGCCTGATAGATAACCCGCGCGACGGTTTCCGGACCGGGTGCTCCTGCGCCCCGTATCTGCATCTTTGTGTTGACTTTGTTGAAATAGGCATCGTAATGCGGAAGTCCGGGCTGAATAAGGACGTCCTGAGAGCGGTCGTAAAAATCGGTTCTGATGGCGCCCGGCTCCACCAGCTTCACGCGTATGCCAAATTGACGCAATTCATAGTTCAGAGACTCGGAAAATCCTTCTACGGCGAACTTGGTTCCGTGATAGAGGCTATACAGCGGGAAAGTCATACGTCCGCCAATAGAGCTGATATTGATGATGGTTCCGGCATGTTTCTCCCGGAAATGTGGCAGCACCGCACGGGTGACGCGCATGAGTCCGAAGACATTGGTCTCAAACTGACGCATAATCTGCGCCTCGGTTGCGGCCTCAAAAGCCCCGACGGCCCCGTATCCGGCATTATTGACGAGTACATCGAGGGTTCCGAAGCGGGAGAGCGTTGACGCAATGGCCGCATCAATGGAGGCCTGATCAATAACGTCGAGAGGCATCAGAGTAATATTCGGGACGTTTTTCAGGTGTACTGCCTTATCCGGACTACGCATCGTAGCCAATACGTTCCATCCTTTTTGGGCGAATAATAGTGCGGTCGCGGCTCCGATCCCCGTTGAGGCTCCGGTGATGAGTACTGTTTTCATATGCCTAAGGCTCCCTCAATTCTCCGGCCAATGGAATGCGTGTCAGGGAACTGTAATAGCATGGGTTGTTCAGGCTGCGAGCAGAAGCGTTTTCCGATATAATGCACTCTGAAGCAGAGCTTATCGCAAGCTTTGTTAAGGCGATCTTCCTCCTGCTTTGCTTCGCCGTATCTTCGCATACGATACATTATGGGAAAGCTCATCGTTATACCTACGCCCATCGGCAACCTCGAGGATATTACCCTGCGCGCGCTGCGTATGCTCCGCGAGGCGAATCTGGTGCTGGCCGAGGACACCCGCACTACGCAGAAGCTCATGCAGCACTATGAGCTGAAGAACACGCTCCGTGCTTTCCACATGCACAATGAGCATCGTTTTGCGGAGCAAATCGCAGCGCAGCTGGCCGACTCCGAAGAGACGTACGCGCTGGTTTCCGATGCAGGGACGCCTGGTATCTCCGATCCGGCCTATTTGCTGGTACGTGCCTGTCTGGACAAGGGCGTCGCGGTGGAGTGTCTGCCGGGTGCGACGGCTTTTGTACCCGCGCTGATCAAGTCCGGATTGCCGGCGACGTCCTTTGTTTTCGAGGGATTTCTTCCGCACAAAAAAGGACGGCAGACCCAATTCCGCCTGATGGCCACAGAAACACGGACAATGATCTTTTATGAGTCTCCGCACCGGCTGCTGAAAAGCCTCGAGGGATTCCGCGAGCATCTCGGAGGCAGCCGCCAGGCATCCGTCAGCCGCGAGCTGACCAAAATCTACGAGGAGACCATCAATGCTACGCTTGATGAGCTGATCCTGCATTTCCGTGCTCATGCGCCGCGCGGAGAATTTGTCATCGTGATTATGGGACGCAAGGGCAAAGCGGAAGCGCAGCAGGTAGAGGAGGAGGATAATCCGGGCTTTTCCGCGCCCGATGCTGAAATGTGATCCATCTGCCGGCTTTTCCGCTTAAAATTCTATCTTCGTATATACTAAGCGACTAAGGCGATGAGAAGAAGAGTGATGACTGCGGCGCTGATCATATTCCTGCTGGGGAGTGTGGCAGCCCTGATCGGGATATACTATTATCAGAAGCCTTCCACAGGGGCGAAGCACAAGCACAGCGATTTTGTCCTGAAAGCCGGAGAAATTGCCGCGCAGTTCAAGTCGGATGCCGTGGCAGCGGATAAGAAGTATCTGTCTCATACGCTGCGTATTACGGGTAAGCTCGCTTCCGAAGAAAAAGATCAGTCCGGACTGCCTGTGCTGTATTTTCAGGCGGATGGCATCATGATCCAGATGTCCTTTATCAAATCCGAAGCGCCGAAGTCAGGAAAGTTTGCTCCGGGTGAGCTTCTGACGGTCAAAGGCGACTATGCAGGTTATGACGATCTGGACGGGATGATGGTGCAGCTCAATGGCTGCTCGGTTGAAAAGGATACAGACGATGAGATGCCGGTCATGATTGTCCAGTAATTATCGATATATATCTTAAAGAATCAAACAATTAAAACTTATAACAAATGAAAAATCAGACACTTAGCGTAGCCATCAAATATGGACTTATGTACGCGCTCTGCTCGATTGTATTGCGCCTGATCATGGAGTACTCCCTGACTACCGAGCAAATGGTTTCATACGGGAAATGGGCATCGCTTTCCGAGACCATATTACTAATCGTATTTCTGTATATGGCCATGAAAGAGCTGAAAGCACTCAAAGGCGGATATCTCAGCTATGGAAACGGTGTAGGCCTCGGTGCTTTGCTGGGACTGACCGGCGGCATATTGGTCGCTATTTTTGTGCTGGTCTATTTTTCGAAAATCAGCCCGGGCTCACTGACCAAAATCAAAGAGATTCAGTCCCTGGAAATGGATAAGCAGCTGGATAAGATGGGAGATCAGGCGACTCCGGAAGTAGAAGCTCAGATGCGTTCCATTGCGGAAAAATCCACTTCGCCGCAGGCACTGTTTATCTTTTCGCTGCTGGGTAGCGTAATCATTGAGACGATTATTGCGCTCATCATGGCGATTTTTATGAAGAATACTCCTCCGGAGGATTATAACGAACAGCTGAAAGTTAATAGCTAACAGGTAATAGTTAACAATGGAACTATGCTGCTGCAGAAATTACCTGAAGGTATCAGTATTTTAAGACCTCACTCTTCGCCTTTAACGCTTCGCTGATCGTTATCTTTGTAGATTAGGATGCGTGTGAAGCAGGTCATTGTTCTATTGCTTTGGATAGGTTCTCTTGTATCGGTTGCAGAGGCGCAGCAGGTGCGGAAGTACTCCAATGAGTTTCTGTCCATTGGTGCGGGCGGACGTGGCCTCGGCATGGCCAACAGCATCATCGCAACGGTGGACGATGCTACCTCGGTCTATTACAATCCTGCCGGACTGACGCGTATAGAGAACAACCTGCAGGTCAGCTTTATGCATTCGGATTATTTTGCAGGACTTTCCGGATATGACTTCGGGGCAATGGCCATAAAAACATCCGATAACTCTGTGCTCGGCCTGGGTATAGTACGCTATGGAGCCGATAATATCCCGAATACTTTTGACCTCATCGATAAGAACGGCGTAGTGAATTATAATGCCGTCAGTTCTTTTTCCGTAGCCGATTACGCCTTCATTATTTCCTTTGCGCAGAAGCAGCGCCTCCGCTCCAAACGATTCCTTAAATCTCCCCTGCGCTATGGCGGATCGGCCAAGGTCATCTACCGCAATGTCGGTCCTTTTGCCAATGCTTATGGATTTGGTTTTGATGCCGGCGCACAGTATCAGCTTGATGATAATAATTATATAGGCGTATCTATCAGAGACCTGACCAGGACTTTCAACGCCTGGTCATTCCATTTTTCGGAACACGATAAATCGATCCTCTCCGGTACCGGAAACGATATTCCGTCCAAAACCATAGAAGTAACCAATCCGCGGATAATTCTCTCTTATGCGCGCCGCTTCCTGAACACCAAGACGTACAGCTTCATGGGAGAAATAACGACCGATATCACCACCGACGGGCGCCGCAATGTCCTGATCCCCGGGAAGCTGGCGAGTATAGATCCGCATTTCGGACTGGAAGCGGGATATAAGCAGACCGTATTTCTGCGCGCGGGCATCGGATCCATTCAGAGCTATACCTCGGACGATCCGGCCAAAAAAGGACAGAAAATCTATGGATTTCAGCCCGCCATCGGACTGGGACTCAAATTTAAACGCATCGCCTTTGATTATGCCTTCACCGACCTCGGCAACTTTTCCGTAGGACTATACTCGCATATACTGGCGCTGCGGGTATCCATTGATAAAAAACGCAAATAGCGCATAGAATTTGATCAAATCCATAGCATTATGCCGGAAACAGAAGCAAGCAGGGATATAGCCGATAAGCATCTCCAGGTCATGGTTGACAAAAACAGCGGATTCTGCTTCGGAGTGGAGTATGCTATCGAGATGGCGGAAGATATCCTGGACGAATATGGCGAGCTGTACTGCCTCGGCGATATTGTCCATAATGATGAAGAAGTAGAGCGCCTACAGCGCAAGGGACTCAAAACGATCTCCCATGAGGACTTGACTACGCTGTATAACACACGTGTCCTTATCCGTGCCCATGGAGAAGCTCCGGAGACCTATAAGCTTGCTATGGATCATAACATAGAATTGATAGATGCCTCCTGTCCGGTGGTACTGAAGCTCCAGCACCGTGTCAAGGAAAGCTTCGACGACAAGGAAGCGCCGATATTCATCTTCGGAAAGCATGGCCATGCGGAAGTCAAAGGATTGGTCGGGCAGACGCTCGGACAGGCGGTTGTATTCCAGGACTTATCCGAGCTGGACGGTTTGCTGCTGCCTGCGAAGATCTCGCTCTTTTCCCAGACCACTAAAGATACCGCGAAGCTCTACCATATCCGTGATGAGCTGCAAAAGCGCGGCGTAGAAGTGGACTTCAACGATACCATCTGCCGGCAGGTATCCAACCGTGCGCCGCAGCTGGAAGTCTTTTCGCGCCAGCACGATGTGATTCTATTTGTATCTGGCACCAAGTCCTCCAATGGGAAAGTGCTGTATGAAGTATGCCGGGCCAATAATTCCCGCACTCATTTTATCTCCTCTGAGCAGGAAATACAGTCTGACTGGTTCGCTGCCGATGAGTCCGTAGGAATCTGTGGCGCTACGAGTACGCCCCAGTGGCTGATGGATAAGGTCAAATCCGCGCTGGAAGCCTAAGGAGAGTTAGATAGGGGATATATCAGGTGTCCTAAAAAACGCGAGGCCCACCTCTCACGCTACGTCACGGAGAAGCAGACCTCGCTGGGGTTTGGCACCACGCTATAGCTATCAATTTTGATTCCGTTTCGCATCAATGGCTGGAATTATTGATTTCAGCAGAAAATTGATCTGGAAATGCCACACTTTTGTCCGCTTATTCCCCGATTCATCGGAAATCCATTATATTCGCAGCACGATGTTAC
>JBBRLW010000023.1:0-11512 GCA_038231115.1 Bacteroidia bacterium | reverse complement strand
GGTCCATAGCAAGCTGAGTAGAACTTGGCCGAGTATCCCATAATAGATACATGTTGAAATCCGTTTGAATCCAGAACTGTCCGGATCGCTTTAACCTGACCGTCCATCATGGCAGATGGGGCTACAATATCTGCACCGGCACGAGCATGAGATAAGGCCATATTAGCCAAAATTTCCAGTGATTTATCGTTTACTACAATCCCATTTTCGACAATTCCACAATGCCCGTGAGATGTATAGGCGCATACACAAACGTCAGTGATGACTGTAATTGATGGCGCGGTTGCTTTAATTAATCGGATGGCCTGATTAACAATAGAATTTTCAGCTGCGGAAGATGTCCCGTTTTCGTCCTTATGATCACTCAGTCCGAATAATAGTAGTGCCGGTATACCTAAACATACTATTTCAGCAATTTCAGTTTCCAGGGTATCTAATGAATAGCGATACTGACCTGGCATGGAAGAAATTTCTTCCTTAACCGCATTTCCCTCCTTTACAAAGATGGGATATATGAAATCCGAGATATTTAAAACGGTTTCTGAGACCATTTTTCTGAGGGAATCAGACGCTCTTAGTCTGCGGGGTCTGTGGATGAGCTGCATAATAATCAATTAGTGAAGAGACCACCCCTTCATCAGTGGAAGGACTGGCAGTAAAATCAGGAGGCGATAAATGTTTTTCGCAGAAAGCTGCGGTTGTATGGCCTATCACTCCGATTTTATATGCCTTCAAAGTTACGGCCTGCGCATTGGAAAATTTTATCCAAGCTTCCACAGCGGAAGGAGAATAAAACAGCACTATATTCGGAGAAAAATTGATCAGTTTTTCTGCATCATAGTCGTTAATAGTCAGAGGCTGATTTTGATACAGAATAATCTCATCAATATGCTTCCATTTTTCGGGGATACCGTCTGACTGGTTCCCTGTAATTCGAAGATATGGCTTCAGCGGGTCAATAAAATTAGTCAGAAGATAATTGAGGCTATATTCCTTAGTAGGAGCAATTATTTGTTGAT
Organism: Bacteroidia bacterium; assembly: GCA_038231115.1. Classification (GTDB taxonomy): domain Bacteria; phylum Bacteroidota; class Bacteroidia; order CAILMK01; family CAILMK01; genus JBBRLW01. Next base: position 10,493 of record JBBRLW010000023.1, on the reverse strand, counting down.
CTGGAAATGCAGAAGCTGCTTCCCTAGAAGTTTTGCTTCCAACTGAATACAATTTCAAAGACTTGGACAGACTCATCCCAAACTCTGACAAATGATGTTTTAGTGCCCTTACACCATTCACACTACTTATGATTATACCTTCATAATCAGCAATTTTCTTCAATTTTGCTGTATCAGAAGAATTGACTTCCTGCTTGAATCTTATTTCGAAAAGCGGGAAAGACAAAGTTTTCGCCCCGTATGATTCAAGTAGCTGGATTAAATTTCCGGATTGTTCTGCAGGTCGGGTAGCTAAAATGTTCAGTCCGCTAAGCGCTGGCATGTAATGCAATGATATGTTCGGCCAATTCATTCCCGAGCTTTAAATAATCCCCTGCTTTCCCGTGTAGTGAGCTCTGGCTGCTTTTAGACCCATCTTCGGAAAAATATAAGCCTCTGATGTGCATCATATTATCCATATTAACATGTGCATAAGCCCCTACAGGCATCCTGCAACCGCCTCCTAATGCACTTAAATAGGCACGCTCGGCTTCCGCAGCAATAAAAGTGTTGTGATCATGAATTTCAGCCACAATTTCCTGCGTTAGGAAATCATCTTTGCGAGTCTGTACAGCTAATGCTCCCTGTGCTACGGCTGGAAGCATCTCATCCAAAGAAAAATAAGAGGATATTCTTGCCTCCATCCCTATCCTATCGAGTCCGGCAGAAGCCAGTACAACCCCATCCAATTCACCGGATTCCACTTTCGTCATTCTGGATATAATATTTCCATTAATACTGATAACCTCAAGATCAGGCCTTAAGCGGTTGATCTGATATTTCCTTCGCAAGGAGGATGTACCCAACCGGGCATTCATCGGCAGTGTTTCAAAAGTTATTCCTGAATGGGAAACCAGACAATCACGCTCGTCTCCACGTGTAGGAATAGCAGCGATCACAAGTTGGGGATGTATTTCAGTAGGCATATCCTTATAGCTATGGATGGCTATATCTACTTTATCATCCAGCAAAGCCTGCTCTACTTCCTTGGTGAAAGCACCCAGCTGCTGGAGTAAACCAATGTCCCCGCTTGTTTTTATGGTAGTGATTTCAAACTCAATATCTCTATGCTTTTCCTGAAGCATTCCAAGAATCAGCTGCGTCTGCGCTACAGCGAGCTTGCTACCTCGTGTGCCTACTCTTAGGATCTTTTTTTTCATTAGAGATCGAATAAAGATTTGAAAGTATGTATAGGGCTTTGAATCTGATCTGGCTCCTGTGCAAATGTTTTCAACATTTCAATAGGCTTACCGGACATGCGGCGGGTCAGCCGGCTGACCATCATCTCCAAAACTTTCTGTTGCGCTTCGTTGAACTCTCCGAGTTTGGGCAAGGCCCAGGATATTTCCTCTTCCTGAATTCTATTCAGCTTTTCATAATATGAACTGATGAGCGGACTTATCTCACGTGCTGCCAGCCACTCACTTAGCATAGCCAATTCTTCTTCAATAATATACATTGCCTTGGGAATCTCTTCCTGACGCTTCTGCATACTTTGATAAGTCATGGATTTCAAATCATCCAAGTCATATAGTTTATGACCAGGGAGATTCTTGATCTTTTCATCAAAATTGCGGGGCAAGCCCAGATCAATAAAAGTCTTCCATTTCGACGTCCCGAGCAATTCTACTAATTCTCTGCCAAGCACCGGCTCATCCACCTGAGTAGCTCCAATAATTATGTCTATATCCGGAAAAATGTCCGAGATTTTATCAATTGAAATAGCCTCCCCGTTTGATACCCGCGCCAGAATCGAAGCACGTTCTATAGATTTGCTTGCTATGTAAAGCTTCCCAAAGGGCTTTTTGGCGAGTAGCTTAAGCATCAGATTTGCCATTTCACCTGTACCTATGACGAGGATATTTTTTTCGGCCACTGACTTATATACGTCGTTTATAATCTCAAGGGATATAGAAGCTAAAGAAACCGGATACTGTCCTATTGCTGTCTCTTTCCTTACTTTACGCCCTGTATATATGGCTCTACGGATAAATTCATTGAAGATAGGTCCAACACTCTTGGTCTCCGAAGCCAGTTGATAAGATATTTTGAGCTGACCCAAAATTTCATGCTCCCCAATAGCCTGAGACTCTAATCCAGAAGCAGTTGCGTATAAGTGACGTGGGGCGGAGAGATCGTAGTCGAAAATGGCCAGATACGGATCCAATTCACCAAATTGCCTGAAAAATTTGATTAGAGGCTCTACCGTATCAGATAAAGCATATAAGGATAATCGATTGCAGGTTGATATAATGAATGACTCTTCAAATTGAAGCTTGAGTTCTTCTAAAGCCTGACGGGTTGCATCCTTATCCAGAGTGATTTTTTCCCTGACTGACAATGGCGCATTCTGATGACTTAACTCGACCCCGAAGATTCTCTTCATTAAAGCTGACGCTTAAAACAACAAGCAAATTTCATCAAATTGGAACCTATAGTGAATGACTATTGTCAATTATTTCCGGTTTGTGTCAATTTAGAATCGGTTTAGCTTATCAGTTTTTGAGCTGCCTCAATTCCCTGGCGGATACAATCCGGGATCCCTACCCCTTCCAAAGCACATCCCGCAATTTCAAAACCATTGAAATGCTCTAAACCTTCCCTCAGAGCTTTCACGGCCTCCTGATGCCCTACTTTGTATTGTGGAAGTGCATCTTTCCAAATATGATTCCATGAGTGCTTAACAACAAAGTCTGACTTCCAAATGGATTTCAACGAGGTCGTAATATCCGAGATTTTAAGGGTGTCAATCCGCTCTTTAGCAAAAGCTCTAACAAGGAAAATATCGTCAGGGGATCTATCTATCCATTTGTTTGAAGTATAGGTAGCTGCGGAAACAATTTCTGAGCTATCTGATGTAGAAACGAAGCCGGTGCCTTCAGGAATGGAAGTCATGCTCGATTTATCTATCGCTAATGTGTAAATCAGGGAGCTGGAAGTGCTAAAATTAGGGTACAGCTCAAAATTGGCCACTGTATTATTCAGCATATTTTTCAGACTATATAATGGAATTGTATAAATGACGCTTTTCGCTTCAATGATTCTTCCATTGTGGATATGTATTTTATATCCAGAGCTACTATGTTCTAATCCCGCAACTGTATGGCTGAGCAGAAAATATTCCTCCCCTATAAATCGCTTCATTGACAAAGGAAGACTTTGCATACCATTTTTCAATCCGAGAAAAGCAGAGCGACTAATTCCGGATGCTGAACCTAAATTCTGCATATTTACCGCAGCGGTGACGCTACCGTATTCCGATTCCCATTTTTTCAGGAATGGAAATGTGGACTTGATGCCAAGCTCATAGATGGGAGTTGCATAGATTCCGGAAAACAGGGGTTCAGCATATTTCTGCAGCATTTCTAACCCAAAGCGGCGTTCCATAAAACTGCCCAAAGATTCATCATTTGCTACAGAATCTGCCTCTACATTTACTTCATTAAGTATCTGTTCTTTAGCTATGGAGCTAAAGTAATCGCTTTGCTGAAAAGTAAGCAAATCTGTAGGAACACCGTATTTGAGACCTTTCGGAGGCATAGAGAGGCCTAGTCGGTTTAAAATCTGAAATTGATTGGTCAAGGGTTCAACAATTTGATTATCCAGTCCTATTTTAGATAGCAATTCAGTAATATATGGCTTTCCGGATATGAAAGAATCTGCCGCCGTTTCAATGGTATAGCCATTTTCATTGATTGTCCGGATTTTGCCGCCCACTTCCGGAGCTGCATCAATAACCAGGAAATTACTAATTCCCGATTCCTTTAAGTGATAGGCTGCCGAAAGTCCGGTGATCCCAGCGCCTAATATGACGACATCATAAACTGGCAAATCTTTCCTCAATAAGTTGCGCAAATAGCTGACTTAGCATCGGATGGTCATTGAGGGAACGTGCCCGTTCCAGGTGAACATTTTTCTGAGCCAGATGATTACGCGCTTCAATATCAATGTCGTACATCACTTCAAGATGATCAATGATAAAGCCTACTGAACATACCAGAATTGACTTTATGCCTTTATTGACATTCTCATCAAGCACTTCTAAAAGGTCTGGTCCCAGCCATTTTTCTTCGGTTCTTCCTGCACTTTGAAAAGCGAATTCCCAATCAGAAATTCCCATTTTCCCCGCAATCAGTGCGCAGGTTTCCAAAAGCTGATTCTTATACGGATCACCTATGGCTAAAATGCGTTCAGGAAGCGAATGTGCCGTAAAAATATAGTGAAGATGTTTGCGCTCCTCTTCATTAAACTTTAGCTGAGCCTCTGCAATTTTCCCTATGAGTGCATCAATGTATAAATCCTCGTCATGCCAGGACTCTATAAAATTGAACTTTATATCCGATTGATGAAGCTCCTGAGCCTTTTCTACGTTTTCAATATACTTCGCTATGCTCATTGAAGAGTAGTGTGGAGCCATTACAATTCCGACGGCCTCCGTGATTCCATCTGCTTTCATCTCTGCAATAGCTTCACGAATCCAGGGAGTCCAGTGTCGCATTCCGACGTATATCTTATATCCTGCAATTTGTGCTTCCAGAGATTTAGCCTGAGCCAAAGTAGTCCTTAATAGCGGACTAGATCCTCCAATGGCCGCATACCTGCCCGTCAACTCTTCGAGAAGCTCAGGAGTAGGCTTTCGCCCTCTCCGAATATCCGTGTAATATGGCTCAATTTCAGAGAGGTTATTGGGGCTTCCATAAGCCATAAGCAACACAGCCCTTGTTTTCTTAGTTTCTTCCATAGGAGTGAACATAATCAGTGATTCTTCTTAAAACTTCTCCATCTGTTTGAGGCATGATTCCGTGTCCCAAATTGAAAATGAATCCTTTTTCTGGTGCCCGCTCAAGCAAGTAATCGAGCTTTGATTTCAGTACATTCCAGGGAGCCAAAATGGCCGAGGGCTCTAAATTCCCCTGGACCGCAGTATCAGGCCCGAGCATTTTGGCACTTTGATCTACCTGTACACGCCAGTCGAGTCCTACAACATCAGCACCGCAGTCGCGCATTAAATCAAGAATATGTCCGGTTACAACTCCGAAATGTATTTTAGGGACCTTTAAATCTGCAATTGCGCTAAATAGAGTAACCATGTGAGGATATACATACTCCAGATAATCTTCTCTGCCGAGGTTTCCTACCCAGGAATCAAATATCTGAACCGCACTACATCCGGACTCAACCTGATATCTCAGGTATGCAGACATATTGAGCGCGAGTATATTCATCATCTGATGCCAGGCATCGGAATGATTGTACATAAATCCCTTGGATTTGCTGAAATTCTTGGAAGGACCTCCTTCAATAAGATAGCTTGCCAGCGTAAATGGTGCACCTACAAATCCTATCAACGGGACGTCAATTCGGTCACAAATCAACTTGATACTCTCGCCTACATAAGCCAGCGATGCCGAAGCATCGAAACTCAATAGTCGGGATACATCCTCAGGTGTGGCAATAGGTTCAAAAATTACGGGGCCTTTATTTTCTACAATATCGAATGCGATATTCATAGCCTCAAATGGAAGCGTAATGTCCGAAAACAATATTGCGGCATCTACTCCGAGCTGCTCAACCGGCAGATGCGTCACCTGAGCACAAACCTCAGGATTGTGGCAGATATCCAGTAGCGTATATTTTTTTCTAATCTCCCGGTATTCAGGCTGATACCTTCCCGCCTGTCTCATAAACCAGACAGGGATATGATCGGCTTTTTCCCGCCGACACGCCTGCAGGAAGCTATTATTCGTAATTTTCACAGTATTAATGCTGCAAAATTACGACAATCCTATTCGCCTGATCTGGAATTAGGCTATTGCTTTACAAAAGCTCCTACTTCTTCATACTCTACGGGCAGCATGGCATGATCCGTCTTATCAACGACTCCATAATTGCTCCCCACCTGTACCCTAAAAATTCCATTACCCAAACCATCTATCGCCGAGTATTTTGCAGCAACCACTGCTTTTCCTGTTTTATCAAGCAATCCGAATTTTTCTGCTTTTTCGAAGATAGCCACTCCATCATTGAAATTATTGATGGACTCGTAGGTCGGTTTGACGATAACTTTTCCAGCCATATCTATCAGGCCGAATTTTCCATTAATAGAAAATGGAGCTACCCCTTCATTAAAATTTTCCACATTCTCAAATTGAGGTTTGATAACTACTACTCCAGAAGTATCAATGAATCCATATTTACTCGCCTGAAGGATGGTTGCACGACCTTCCTCAAAATCTCCAATCCCTTCATACGTTGGAGGAATGATCACCTTGCCCTGCTTGTTGATGTATCCCATCAGCTTGTTTTTGACCATTCGGAGTGATCCGTCTTCTGAACCAAAAATACGCGAATAGGTTCCTGGCTGAATAATGAATTTCCCGTCGGTACCAATGACACCCATTTTCCCCATTTTCTTAACAACTGCCATTCCATTGGAAAATGCACTCGCTTCTTCATATTGAGGTTTTACAACTACTACTCCCTGCTTATCCATATATCCGAAAACGGTACCCTTGCGGATAAGCCATCGGTTATCACTGAAAGATTTGATCTCATCAAACTCACATGGGACAATAGCTTTTCCTACCTTATTAATTTGTCCCTGTTTGAGAGTTTTAGGATCGGCCACCGGCTCAAGACCTGTCATAAAGCCGGTAAACTGCTGAAAAGCATACATCGTATGAAGAATAGGCTTGCCTTTTTTGTCGATAATATCCACTCCAGGCTTATTCCCTATAGATACGATAGCCAGACCATGAACGAACATGAAATTTTCCGCGTATTTAGGCTTGATTACGATAGTATTGGTATTATCGACCGCGCCCCATAGTCCGTTTACTTTAACCGCTATTAAACCATCGGAGTAATCCCCGATGTCTTCGTAGCTGGGAGCAATGATTGCTTCCCCCTTGCTATTAATGATTCCGAATTTGCCCGCTTTTTTGATCTTGGCAAACTGCTCGGTTTCCTGGGCACTCAGTGAGAATTGAACAGAGCCAATCAGTAACACCAGGCAAAGAGAAAGTAATTTATAGTTTTTCATATTGAGTAAAGAAAGGAATTCAGATTAATGGGTGCAGGTGTACAATAGACAGTTTGACATTAAGAAAATGTCAATTATGTAGATGGCTGCAAGATACTTTGTTTCAAGTACTCAACAAATTTTATAGCGATATATTTTAGAAGTGGGATAAACTAAAAAAGCCACGCAATGCGTGGCTTGTAGCTCCCCGACTAGGACTTGAACCTAGGACCCTCTGATTAACAGTCAGATGCTCTAACCAACTGAGCTATCGAGGAATAATGTTTCCCTTAAACGGGACTGCAAAATTACACAGGGAAACTTATAAACCAAATGAAATCCGATATTTTTAATGGCCTGATTACTGATTTTCTATTCGCTTATGAAAACGACTGTTGAAATCACTGATCAAAAACAGTTTTATAGAGATGTATTATTCAGCCTGTGTATTGCAGGCATCCTGTGGATCATAAAGTTAGTAGAAATTTTTAGCGGCTTTTCATTTTCAGGACTGGGAATTATGCCGCGAAACTGGCAGATGATCGGCCATATTTTGACAGGTCCGCTTATTCATGGTAATCTCGAGCATTTAACTTCAAACTCTTTACCTCTGCTTTTACTTACGGTGACCTTGTGTGGCCTGTTCAGGAAGAAATCGTTTGAAATAATGGGATTGATGTACCTCCTTACCGGAACTTTGGTATGGCTGTTTGCACGGCCTTCTTTTCATATTGGCATTAGTGGATTTTTATATGCTGAAGCATTCCTTCTATTTACAATAGGCATGATCAGAAGAAATACTACGGCATTGGCTGTTTCATTATTAGTCAGCGTGCTCTATGGCAGTATGATCTGGGGAATATTCCCCGGGGCGGCGGAAATCAGTTGGGAATCCCATCTCTTCGGCGCAATCGTCGGCATATTGACAGCCGTATTATATCGGAATCATATAACTTCTGCTGGGAAGATGGCCGGAAGTTCGAACAATGGAGATTTATCCAACGCCTGGCAGGGGAAGATGGCCGAAACTCCGGACTCATTTCGTGCAGAAATTGAGGAAGATCTTAGCTAAACAGAGGTAGCTGTCTTGCTTCGGTTTCCTGTAGATCCGGACTTGGGAGATCCAGAGAAATGGGATCGGAAATAGTCGCCTGAGTAGCTTCTTCATCCGTATTCTCCAGACTTTCAACTTCAAGTAATTCTACTTTCGTAATATTGGATTCAATCAATTTTGCGCCTGCTGCTTTCCAGCCTCTTACTTCAACCAATTCTGCAAGATCATAGAAGCTGGCATCCGCATCCGATTTTTTTCCAGTACTTACGGCAATCATTGGATTGGACTCAGAAGAAACCAAAGACATTTTAGATCCCTTAGATTCACTGATAAAAATAAAGCGCTTATCACGAGTCGTAGTTTCTATCCTGAAGCGTTTGGCATACCAGACCTTAGTCTGTCCATCCAGATATACCGTAGCGTAGGTCTTGTCAGGATGAAACTTCTCAATCAATTTGATTTGAGTAGGTTCATAGCGCTTGGTTACATCAAAGCTATGCAGCTCATAGCTTCCATCTGTATAACAGACTATGATGCTATCGTCATTGGAAAAGGAGCCAAGATAATTACCTCGCCCCTCGAAGTTGAGTTTTCCCTGAATCTCATCGTACCATATTTTACGTCCGCCTAAAGTAGATGCTCCTCTTTCCTTGAATTTGATGAGACGCACCGGATATTTGGTCAGTATATTACCCTGGGATGCCCTGCCTTTGATTTCTATATCTGCGAAGTTAAAGTCGAATTGCTTGAGCCTTGCCTTTGATGTTTGAGTCATCTGAACCGAAACAATCTCGCTTTCACTATTCGCATTCGCAGAAAAATGGAGGATCTTACTTCCTGCATTTGCTGCCGTCAGATCATATTCCTTGTCACGCGTTATTGCCGTCACGGCAAAGCGTTTGGCTCGTGATACTGCTGACTTGCCATCCATATAGATAACATTATATACCATGCGTTCGTCGCCCTTCTTCCAAACCGCAATATGAACGATATCCTTTCCAACAAAAGTTTTCTCGTTGACTCTGATTATTTTATAAATACCGTTTTTGAGAAATACAATTATGTCATCAATATCAGAACAGTCGGAAACATATTCATCTTTTTTGATTCCGTATCCCGCAAATCCATCTTTACGGTTGACATATAATTTTTGATTGGCAATGGCGACGGATGCAGCCTGAATTACATCGAATGATCGGGCCTGTGTTTTACGCTCCCTACCCTTTCCATATTTTTTGATCAGATTCTTATAGAAATTGATCGTGAACAAGGTAATGTGGGTCAAGTTGTGTGAGACATCCTCAATTTGCTTTTCCAGACCTTTTATCAGCTCATTGGCTTTAAATGCATCAAATTTGGAAATGCGTTTAATTTTGATTTCAGTAAGCCTGATTATATCGTCTCTTGTTATGGTTCTTTTCAGCAAATGCTTGTGAGGGGCAAGTCCTGTATCAATAGCTTCGAGGACCGCTTCCCAGGTTTCGCACTCTTCAATATCGCGGTAAATGCGCTTTTCGATAAAGATTTTTTCGAGTGATGAAAAATGCCAGTCTTCCTCCAGCTCTGCCTTTTTGATCTCAAGCTCGCGCCTCAGTAGATCCTGCGTACGGATGGTGCAAAGCCTTAGAATTTCCGTAACAGCCAGGAAATGTGGTTTGTCCTCAATGATTACACATGAATTGGGACTTATGGAAACTTCACAATCGGTAAAGGCATACAGAGCATCAATAGTGATATCTGGTGAAGTTCCCGGGTGAAGCTGAATTTCAATCTCAACATCTTTTGCCGTATTATCAATGACTTTCTTGATCTTGATTTTACCATTATCGTTGGCTTTGATAATGGTTTCAATGATTGAAGTTGTTGTAGTACCATAAGGAATTTCCTTGATAGCCAGCGTCTTCTTATCAATCTCTTCAATTCTTGCTCTGACTCTGATTCTGCCTCCGCGCTTTCCGTCATTATAATTAGAGAAATCTGCGAGTCCACCTGTCGGGAAATCAGGCATTAAAACAAAGTCATCTTTTTTCAGGAAGGCAATTGAAGCATCACATATCTCGATGAAATTATGAGGCATCACCTTAGTTGCCAGACCTACAGCTATGCCTTCTACTCCCTGCGCCAAAAGCAGAGGAAATTTCATGGGAAGGTTTACCGGCTCACGCTTCCTGCCATCGTAGGAAGTCTGCCATTGCGTAGTCTGGGGATTGAATGCTACCTCAAGCGCAAATTTGGATAGTCGTGCTTCGATATATCTGGCAGCGGCAGCAGAGTCTCCTGTGCGGATATCTCCCCAGTTCCCCTGTGTTTCAATGAGCAGCTCTTTTTGCCCCAGATTTACAGTTGCCTCTCCTATGGCTGCATCTCCATGCGGATGAT
>JBBRLW010000022.1:0-11849 GCA_038231115.1 Bacteroidia bacterium | reverse complement strand
CTGCATTGTCAATGCCGGAGACGGTACCCATGAGCATCCTACTCAGGCACTGCTTGATGCCTTTTCCATTCGGGAAAAATTCGGGAAAATAGAAGGACTTAAAGTTGTCATCGTCGGAGATATTCTACACTCACGCGTAGCGCTCTCCAATATATACTGCCTGAAAAAGCTCGGTGCCGAAGTCATGGTCTGCGCCCCGCCTACCCTGCTTCAGAAGCATATTTCAAGCCTCGGCGTACTGGTTTCGCACCGCATTGATGAGGCGCTGGCCTGGTGCGATGTGGCCAATATCCTCCGGATATAGCTTGAGCGCCAGCAGGGCGGATATTTTCCATCTCTCCGGGAATATACCTTATCCTTTGGAGTCAATAAAAGCCGATTAGCCCGTCTGCCGAAGCCGATCATGATCATGCACCCGGGGCCAATCAACCGCGGCGTAGAAATAGACTCCGATGTAGCCGATGGCGAACACTCCGTGATCCTCGATCAGGTAGAGAATGGCGTCGCCGTACGGATGGCCGCATTGTACCTTCTGGCAGCCCGGGGCTGAGAAACATCCGGAGCTAAAGGCCTGATTTTCGCCTGATTTTTTGTGTGATCTCCTATATTTACGACGGTACTTTTCCCGGGCTGCTCACTGCTGTATTCGAGGTCTATGAGCGCAAAGAATCCGATCTCATCCGTATAGCGGACAGGAGCCGCTATCAGCCCGACGTTTTTGCCGCCACGCGTGACATCATCTCCGATGATATCAAGGCACAGCGGGTCTGGAAAGGCCTTACAAAGAACATGAGTCCGAAGGGTGTGCACAATATGTATCAGTGCTATCTCTCCGAGATGCCTGACCGCGAGGATATCTTCCTCTATATGGCGCAGTTTGTGTTCAGTAAGCCCAATGAACCGGTGGAGAGCTATTATAATTTCGCGGAAGTGCTGCGCTTTCAGCAGATCGGGAAAATGGTACACCGCGAGAAGCATCGTTTTGAGGCCTTCACCCGATTCCGCAAAATGGATGATGGCATGTTCTACGCCGTCATTGATCCCGACTACAACGTCCTGCCGCTGATTTTCCCGCATTTCCAGCGCCGATATGCCGATCAGGAGTGGATTATTTTCGATGTCAGAAGAAAATACGGGATGTTCTATGATCTCCAGACCGTTCAGGCCGTAGAGCTGGATAATGCGCTGCCCATCTCCAAAAATATCTACTATGCCGAAGAGCAGCTGGATGAAACGGAAGCCTTCTACCAGTCATTGTGGAAAAACTATTTCAAGTCCACCAATATCCCCGCACGCAAGAACCTCAAGCTACACCTGAGGCACGTCCCCCACCGCTATTGGAAATATCTGCCTGAGAAGCAGGATGCATTCCGATAATCAGGCAGCGATGCTTTGCCGCAATGCAGGGAATTTCCTATCTTGCGGTATAAAGCCGAAATACTTTTCCGATGGATGCATATCATGAGGAGACTTCCTCCACCCACAACCATATCCTGCAATCCCTGATCTCTATCGGAGCCAATCTGCCGAACCTTATCCGCAACTACAACTATCTGGTTTCCCTCGAGGACTGGAGCGAAGAGCAGGAGGAAGTTTTCCAAGGCTTTGTCTATCACCTGGTATTTGTAATCAGGGAGATGCAGCAGAGTTCATTCATTGAATCCACCCCGGGCTGGAATGACTGCCTTCAGGTGCTGATCATGTTTGAAAATGCCATCAAGAACAGCCGCAGCATTACCGAAGATGAAGCCATACGGATGAATCTCCGCTTCCACTCCGCCATGCAGGACTGGGCCAGTGAGCTGAATTAGTAGTTCCGCCCAATCCCCTATAAACTGAATATAAAGCTTTTGATGCTCAGCTTGATGGCAAAATCATCGCGGAACTGTCCGGTGCTGTAAGGCCCCATCCGGTAGAATACTCCAAGTCCGTAAGAGGCACTGCTGAGCTTCAGGATATTGTCCAGACTGAATCCGGTCTCATAATATCCCCTGGACGGAACCGTATAAGCATAGCTGACATGCTGTTCCCGCTGCGGCATATCCCCGATCATTCCCCTGAGATGCAGGGATAGCACTGGAGAAAATCTCCCCTTTTTAAACAGATACTTCCCGAAGTTCTGGGTCAGATATGCTGCCACATATTCCGATGCAAAGTATCCATAGATGGGCATGGTCTCGAAGGTATTTTCTCCGCTTAAGGAAAGCCCCTTCCCCCGATTCCCGTGTCCGTTGTACATTTTTTCAAGGGGGACACGTCCGTTTACTTTTCCTGCAAAAAGAGATAGCCCAAGAGTTCCTGCAAGCCGTATGGTAAAGGATTTATCCAGTCTCAGGTCTATGCGCTCAAAGGGAAGGGTCGTATATCCGTTGGAGCTGGCCGGGAAAAGTCCGGAGGGTAATCCTCGGGTATAAGTAGCATACAGGACAGGCCATTTGCTTCCTGTAATTATTTCAAAGCCCGGCATACTGATCTTCTTTTCCTTGTAAGCGTACCGGATTGCTGCGGAGGCTTCTTCAAAGCGGAATTTATATTGCTCGGAGCCATCATTACTCAGGTAGCGGTAGCTGTTCTTTATCTCCTCCAAAGAAACCTGATGCTGTAGTCTGAGCTTCATGTACTTGAACGGCTCCGCATCTATAGAGGCCCCATAACGCTCATAATGGAACATTTGGGTCAGATAGAAATTCCGCGTTGATTCCTGTCCCTGCAGCTTTTTATCCGGAACCAGCTCCGGCGCACCAAACTCGCGTACGTCATTGAAGTAGAATCCGCGCAAGCGGATATCATCCAGAGGCTTCAGAAAAGCCTCTCCGCCGAATTTATTGGCTTTGTCTTTAAATCCGTAGGCATAGTACCCTCGAAGCTCAACGATTTTCGAGAAGCGATCATTCGTACCCAATCCGGCGCCGAGCCTGAATCCCTCGTAGCCATTATAGTTCAGGAATTTATCCAGAATCAAGTCTATCGGGCCGATAGGAAGCCTTCCGCTGGCAAGCGCTTTAGCAAACTTGAGCTTTCTATCAAATTTCAGGGACTTTCCTACGCTGTCTAATACTTTGTACGTCGTTTTATCCTTCTGGCTGGCAGAATCTGCCCCCAGACGATTGATGAACGAGTCCCCCTTAGCCATCGCATTCTTATCCACCTCAAAGCTCTCGCCCCGGAAATCACTTGCATGGGGCTTATCCTTCAGGTTAATTTCTTCTGTGTAGTTCTTGCTAATGCCGACGAGCTCATTCGTTCCGGCAAAATTCGATTTACCAAACGATGTCCGCGTATTAATCTGATCCGGAAACCAGACGCCATTTTCCAGTTCCTTAAAACTCTGGACGATTACCGTTCCCGAGCCATCTTCATCCCGTATAAACGGATGCGCCGATACATTCAGTACCGCATATCTGCCGCTATCGGAGATGATATTGATTACGCCTGCCATGCCATCGAAGAGCTTGCCCGGGCGCGGCCTGAAGGAGATGATATAAATCGTATCATTGCCTTTGTAAATGCTATCCTCCAGGGTAAAGCTGTACTTTTTGACGCTTCCGTAGGCCACAGGACTCAGGTATTTTTTTCCGCTGATATTGATGAAATCACTGTAGATATTGAAGGCGGCAAACTGCGTGGATAGTAGCGTAAACAGCGGATCCTTGAAGCCGGATACCCTTGCGGCTATAATCTTCGTCTTGACGCGATCCGGTGCTTTGTAGAATTTCTCGGAAGTGGTTTCCGTCAGGAAAAGATGCTGTTTTGCAAAGAAGCTGTCAGTTGATTCAGATTCCGCTTTTGTACTGAGCCGAAAAGAGTCTGCTGCCAGCTTCCTGACCAATGCCGTATCCCCTGCTTTCTCTGCCCTCATAATCGAATCCCTGCGCTTTTTACGCGGACTCCGTTCATCTCCCAGGCTAATCGATATTCCGGAGGAGCCTGATTTTTTCTTGACTTTATCCTTATACGCCGAGTCTCTATTGTCAATCAGGGTCTTGTCCTGAGTAATGACGAATCGGTTATAAGCGCGGTAGGTATAAAAAGGCAGATGTTCCCAGTTATTCTTCCGTTTGTGGTCAATAGCGCGGTTGATGATCCGGTGCGCCGGATTAATCCCTGCTGTTACAGTCACTTCTTTGACCTGATATCCCGCAACCGTCATCCGGATCAATTTGCCCGGGTAGTTGCCTGGATACTCCTGGACACTAATCTCCAGGGGTTTATAGCCAACAAAGGAAAATTTCAGAACATCTGAATTAGAAAGTAATCGGATCTCGAATGCCCCATCAATATCCGAGATAACCCCGCGCTGCGTTCCTTTGACACCGATATTGACAAAAGCCAGACCCTCCGCCGTTTTTGCATCGATGACCCTTCCACGGACAGTAATATCCTGCCCCATGGCTCCGGAGATGAGTCCGAGCCACAGAATCCACAACAACGCAATACGACGAACCATGCTGCAAAGTAACAGTATTGAATATGAACTCAGACATGCAATCTAAAGAAGTAAAGATCGGATTGACTCGGGATGTTGACCGGATAGCAAAACTCAGAATTAAACCCCACACATAAAAAGACAAAGTATTACAATACACATATTTACAGAAATATTTGGGGAAGCCCATTATCAGATTAGGTTGCGGCGGATCAATAAAAGCTAATACAATACACTGATGCCGATCCTATCTTTGAAGTATGGACTTCGGCAAAGTTGATCAGGCGGAATTAGGCGGTATAGACTTTACTCTACCTGATAACGCTATCATTACGGAGCAAATACTGGCCGCATCCGATTCATCAAAGCCCATCCGTTTTCATTTTGGATGTGCCAAGTGGGGAAGAAAAGAGTGGATCGGGCAAATTTATCCGCCCGGATCTAAGGAGAAGGATTTTCTGTCTCTGTATGCAAAGAATTTTAACAGTATTGAATTCAATGCACTTTTCTATAAAATGCCTGAGATACATTCCATATTAAAATGGAAGAGTCAGGTTAATGAAAATTTTTTATTCTGTCCCAAATTTCCTAACATAATCACTCACATAAGCAGGCTTAATAATGTAGAAAAGCCTACTGAAATCTTTCTGCAAGCTATTTCCCATTTTGGCAATAATCTGGGACCCCATCTTCATTATGCCCCATCCTCAGATGGGTGTAAAGCATTTTCGGGTCATTGAAGCATTCCTGAAGCTTCTTCCGCAAAACATGGAATTCTTTTTAGAACTTCGACATCCTGAGTGGTATATGGCTCCAAATTTCAGTATGATTTCTGAGCTGTGTCAGCAGTATAAAGTCGGATTGGTCATCACAGATACAGCGGGAAGGCGGGACGTGATTCACTCCAGCCTTCTCACTCCCGCCTGCTTTATCCGGTTTGTGGGGAATGACCTGCACGCATCAGACTATGCCAGAGTTGATTACTGGATAGAAAGGATCAAAAACTGGGTAGATTCAGGCATTCAAAATGTATATTTCTTCATGCATCAGCATGAGGAATTAAACTCACTCAAGCTGATCCATTATATGATCCACAAGCTCAATGATAAATATGCGTTTAATATCCAGTCTCCGGTGTTTATAACTTATGAGAATCAACTATTTTGATGGTTAAGAGCCTGTCTAAATTTTCCTGTAACCATCGTAGCGCTTATCCCGCAGTCCCCGGAATATCCTACCTTTGACCTATACATCCATCAGCATGAGACCGAACTCTATACAATATATTAGCTCCTCAGGGAGTAGAAATGGCAGGTTGCATAGCGGGTCAGACTTTATTGCTGATAGTGAGGAGCGCGAGGAAAAATCAGGGATTATCTACTACGGATCATTTTATTACTCAATAGGGACGTGGCAATTTGTAAGTCCTCATTCTCTGCTGACGCAGCCGGTCAATCAGAGTTTATACTGCTATGCGGATGGTAAGCCGGTTAGTAGGATATATCTTAAGGAAATGGATGGTGAAGAGAGCAATTTGATTTCAGGCACTGTAAAAATTGATGAGTTTGAAGTAGGTATGCGATTCGTAACCAATGCATCTAAACAACAGTAAGATGAAAATAGCAATATCTTTATTATCCATGGTTTTCTTTCTAAATGCTTGTAAGATTGACTTTCACCGTCCAAGCCCGAGGAATTTTACCTTATACAATGTAAATTTTCAAAGTGAGAACCAACATTTGCCTCTTGATACAAATGGATGCTATATTGGCATTTGCAATCTCTACGATAGTCCCTCATTTCCAACTTATCATTTCCATGCTGATGGCAAAGTCTTCTTTTATGATTGGTTTAGTCATTTAATCAATGGTCAGAAGTTGCCATCTGTTACAGATGAATTTTCGCATAATCATGAGTTCTTGAAAAAAGAAGAAGAAGGATATTATAGGTTACAAGGAGATTCAATAAAAATAGAGTATTACGTTAGAGGAACGGTGTGGAACTATTACAATGTACAGAGTGGTACTCTAATACATAATGTTTTAACTATATATGGCGAAAGCATGCGATATTCAGGCGACTCCCAAATATTACCTATAATATACAAATTTGAACCTTTTGAAAGGGTAGTAAAGTAATGCGCAATGCATACAATTAAAGATTCTTGCATATTACAGTGGTTATTATAAAGTAATAATTCGGCCTACCTACATTGATAATCCTCTTATAACTCCTGAAGCCCTGATTTCACCAATAATTTTTCAAGCTATTGAAGAACAATTTCCGATTTAATAGCACTACTTTAAAGGCATGATTACAATCTGCTCAGAAATATCCCACCTTTGACCTATGAGTACTCCAGCTAATACCAATAGTATCACATAGCGATTGATATCGCTGAGGATATTAATTTACCAAACAGGGCTTAGCTTTCTTAAAAAGCAGAGGGAGCTATCAAATAGCTACGATGCTTCTCTAACATATATTGACTACTTGTGCATGGCCTTGGCTTTTTCCCAGTTCTTGCGTAAAATGGGTCTGGCGGAACAGGTATCTCCTTGTGATGCCTCGCCAGAGAAATGACAGTACTTTTCCGGATAGTCAGGATTGCTGAACTGTGCCCAGCTTTTGTACGCCTCCTCAGTAAATGGACGCTTGGTATTAAATGGAATTGACTTTCCGGTACGGATACAATGGCCTGTTGGTGCTGCATCCGATTTCGTGGCTGCTTCTTTAGTTAGCTTTAGTAGAGGATTTGTACTTTGAGCTCTGCTGATTACTGGTGGCTTTTTTTGAAAAATCAATTGCGACTGAGGAATGACGATATCATTAAAGTAATCTGAGGCATCAGAATCGTTTATCCTCATTCCTGCCTCAATATTATGTTCCTGCGAAAAGCTGTACAGGTTCATGGAAGTCAGAATGGCTTCCTTTTCATTGGCATAATATTTAGCATGGAGGCGGCTTTCATGCCTGATCTGTATATTGGGAAACCTGGTAAAAAAATTATACTCGGCTTCCTTCATGCTTTTTGTAAGATCATCTTTATTCTTTCCAAAAACAATAATGATTTCCAGTTCATTATTGTTTTGCTTAGACTTTAGTATAGACTCAAAGCGATCATACAATTTAATATACGGAGATATAAGAACGAGGCTTTTCTCCGCGCCCTTCAGGATGTCGCCAATGGCCGCGTTTAAGTGATCTCCTTCTAAAAATTTCGCCATAGTATCTTATTCAATACTACCCGACACTCTCCTGTGCTTCCTGGACCTGCGCGGTGAAGGTCTTGGATACAATGTAGTCTTTGTTCAAACGGGCAATGTGGATCTGCTGAATCTCTTTAGGACACTCTGCCGAGCAGGCTCCGATGTTCGTACAGTTTCCAAATCCCTCGTCTTCCATCTGGGCTACCATATACTCTACACGCTTGTAGCGCTCTGGCTGTCCCTGCGGAAGCAAAGATAGCTGTGATACTTTCGCAGCCGTAAACAGCATCGCAGAAGCATTGGGACAGGCTGCAACACAGGCACCACATCCGATGCAGGCCGCGCCCGTAAATGCCTCATCTGACATCGGCTTCGGAACCGCAATCTCATTGGCCTCAGGGGCAGATCCGGTATTCACGGAAATATATCCGCCGCGTTGCAGGATACGGTCAAAGCCGCTTCTATCCACCACCAAGTCCTTTATTACCGGAAATGCACGTGCCCTCCAGGGTTCTATATAGATGGTATCTCCGTTTTTGTACTTACGCATGTGGAGCTGGCAGACCGTAATCCCCGTATCCGGACCGTGTGCCCGTCCGTTGATCATCATACCGCAGGAACCGCAGATGCCTTCGCGACAGTCGTGTGCAAACGCAACCGGCTCTTTGTTCTCATGGATCAGCTTCTCATTGAGGATATCCAGCATCTCCAGAAAAGACGCATCCTCGCTGATATTTTCTACCGAGTACTTCTCAATTTTGCCTTTATCTGCCGCATTGCGCTGACGCCATATATGCAGATTCAGGTTCATCCCCGGCTTCGCCGTATGTGTTACGGATGGCTGAACCATTTTATTATTATTGCTACTATTCTGATCTGTGTTAATTGCCATGTCTTTAATCTCTTATTTGTATGAACGTTGTGATGGAGTTACAAACTCATAATTGAGGTCTTCCTTGTGAAGCTCCTCCGGCTGATTGTCTCCTTTATATTCCCAGGCGGCTACATATTTGAAATTTTCATCGTCACGTAGTGCCTCGCCTTCCTCGGTCTGATATTCCAGGCGGAAATGTCCTCCGCAGGACTCATTACGCTCTAAAGCGTCGCGGCTCATCAGCAGACCCAGCTCAATAAGATCCTGCACCCGACCGGCTTTTTCAAGCTGCTCATTCAGATCTTCATTGACTCCGGTTACTTTCAGATTCGTTTCGAAGTCATGTTTGATCTTGCTGATCTGCGCAATAGCCTCACGACAGCTTTCTGCCGTGCGCGCCATCCCGACCTTGTCCCACATGACCTTGCCCAGTTCTCTGTGCAGATAATCCGGTGTCAGGTTCCCTTTGATGGAAAGCAGCATATTGATATGATCCTTGACCCCCTGCTCCGCTTTTTTGAATTCCGGATGGTTTACATCCACTTGTGCAAATCCGAGCGGCGCCAGATAGTTTCCGATCGTAATCGGCAAAACAAAATATCCATCTGCCAGACCCTGCATCAGTGCCGAAGCACCCAGGCGATTGGCGCCGTGATCGGAAAAATTCGCCTCGCCAATGGCAAAGCATCCCGGGATATTGGTCTGTAAATTATAGTCCACCCAGAGGCCTCCCATTGTATAATGCACCGCCGGATAGATCCGCATCGGAGTTTTATACGGATTATCTCCGGTGATTTTTTCGTACATCTGGAACAGGTTACCGTAGCGCGCACTGATTTCAGAGGCACCCAGACGGCCAATAGACTCCGCAAAGTCAAGATATGCCGCCTGACCGGTCGGGCCTACGCCACGTCCGTCATCACATACTTCTTTGATATTCCGCGCAGCGATATCCCTCGGAACCAGATTCCCAAAAGAAGGATACTTCCGCTCCAGCAAATAATCTCTTTCTTCCTCCGGAATCTGTAGCGGATCACGTGTATCTCCGGCTTTCTTCGGAACCCATACGCGTCCGTCATTCCTCAAGGACTCTGACATCAAAGTCAGCTTGGACTGATAGTCTCCGGAAGCGGGGATACAGGTCGGGTGGATTTGAGTAAAGCATGGATTCGCGAACAATGCACCGCGCTTATGCGCTCTCCAGGCCGCTGTAACATTGGATCCTTTGGCATTGGTGGAGAGATAATAGACGTTTCCGTAGCCGCCCGTCGCAATAACTACGGCGTGTCCGGCATGGGACTCAATGGCCCCAGTAACCAGGTTACGCGTTATGATTCCCCGTGCATGGCCATCAATAGTGACCATATCCAGCATTTCGTGTCGTGTAAGAAGCTCACACCGTCCGGCGTCCACCATCCGGTTGAGTGCCGATACGGCTCCGTACAGCAGCTGCTGTCCGGTTTGTCCCCGCGCGTAAAAAGTACGGGATACCTGCGCCCCTCCAAAAGAACGGTTGTCCAATAGTCCGCCATATTCTCTGGCAAAGGGAACGCCCTGCGCCACCGCCTGATCAATAATTTTGACTGATACTTCCGCCAGGCGATACACATTCGCCTCACGGGCACGGAAGTCACCTCCCTTGATCGTATCGTAAAACAGACGGTAGATAGAGTCGCCCTCATTTTTGTAATTCTTGGCAGCATTGATCCCTCCCTGTGCCGCAACGGAGTGCGCGCGGCGGGCAGAATCATGGAAACAAAGGACTTTCACATTATAGCCCAATTCCCCAAGGGAGGCTGCGGCAGATGCGCCAGCCAGTCCCGTACCCACTACAATCACCGTCAGCTTACGCTTATTGGCCGGATTGACCAGCTTCGTATTGAAGATGTGGGTGTTCCACTTATCTTTTAATTCGCCTTTTGGCGCTTTGGAATCTAAAATCATATTCTTAAATTGAGATTAGCTCATAAATTTATCGAAAACAAAATACAGCGGCATGGCTGCAAAGCCTCCGCAGATAACAATGGAGAGAATTACGGAAATCAATTTGATCCCTCCGTAGTAATTCGGATGCCGCAGACCTACCGTCTGGAAAGCACTCGATATCCCGTGATGCAGATGCAGCGCGAGCAATACCATACAGACCACGTAAAATCCGGAATAGAGCGGATTATAGAAGGCATCCCGCGTCAGCTCATAGAGCGTCCTGCCGTCCATATCCCCGGTAATACGATACGGGACAAAAAAGGTCTTGAGGTGGATGATCAGAAACAGCAGAATGATAGATCCGCTGACAATCATATTCCTTGATGACCAGAAGGTCTTATTGGAAGGCTTGAACTTCACATAGCCCACCGGACGCGCCTTTTAGTTCTGGAAATAGAGGATAAATCCATCAATGATATGGAAGCCAAACCCGAAGAGGAGTCCCCACTCAACCGTTTTGATAAATGGATTGGTCGTCAGGTGGTGGCTGTATTCATTAAAGGATACACCGTTATCCCCTGCAAAAAGCTGAAAATTTCCAACCACGTGGACAATCAGAAAAGTTACGAGAAAAATGCCTGTCAGCGCCATAATGAGCTTTCGCCCAATGGTATAGCTGAACATTCTGGCAAACCAGTTGGTCGGAATGGCCGTCTTCATATTTTATACTACTATATCAATTTTCGGGCGAAGTTACCCAAAAAATACGATCGTTAAGGGATAGTTTCGCCCTATTTGGACTGATTCCAGCTAAGCGGGAGGGCTTTTGTTCATTGTCTCCTTTATCCGGCCAAGGTTCCCACGCGGCTTGAAGGCTGCCAGGCTTCATAAGGCTCCCTTGAATACCGGATCTGGATAATTCGAGCACACATTCCTACTGGGGTCATTTCGACCGGAGCGAGGATTGCGAAGTGAAACGAAGCTTTCCGAGCGCAGCGGAGAAATCTTCATCAATAACGGAGCCGGGGCCAGCGTGCGGTTAGCCACAAGGGCTGCCCCTACATTCCTACATCCACACGATTCCTCTTACACGCTCGACGGGATTTGTAATCCCGTCGCCGGATGAGAAAAAGGGATTTATAGTCCCATTCGCCACGCTCCGCAACAATGCAATTTGAGCCCCAGAGGGGCGTCACTATTCGTAGTGCAGGGCTTTAGCCTTGGGTTAATGCGATCTTCTTGTATAGGAACCCCGTAGGGGTGGAACAAATGTCCACGCTTTTTACAGTGCCGCTCCTACGGAGCTCTTGTATTACACACATACCTCTAACCCAGGGCTAAAGCCCTGCGATACGAACAGTGCCGCTCCTACGGAGCTAAAATTATCGTCATGCCGCCCGATTATCCGCGTATG
>JBBRLW010000021.1:0-12056 GCA_038231115.1 Bacteroidia bacterium | reverse complement strand
TGTTTCATTTGATGAAGATAGATATATCTTCCGGAAATTACAAAAAGAAAGCCATAGGGTGAAGGCCTCCCTCGAAAAGACAGTTTAGGTTAGGAATGGATGCATTATTCCCTAAGCGCTGTCATTTCGAGGGAAGGCTATCGATCCCTTGACGCCTTCAGGCGGCTTGGGAGCATTGCCTGACCGAAGAAATCGCATCATTCATCACTTACCATTCATCCCTCATCCCTTATTTCCCTCCGATGCGGATGTGTGGCTTGCGCTTGAGGCCGTAATAGTGGCAGATGGGACGCAGTCCGCATTGCTCACACTTGGGACTACGTGCCGTACAGGTATAGCGTCCATGAAGAATGAGGTAATGATGGAAAGTCCCCTGAAGCTCCGGAGCTATGTTTTTGATGAGCTGCAGTTCCACCTCCAAAGGCGTTTTAGAGCGCCGGACCAGTCCAATACGCTGGGATACTCTGAATACATGCGTATCCACGGCGATGGCCGGCGTCCCGAATACTACGGATACAATAACATTCGCTGTTTTGCGTCCGACTCCCGGAAGCGCTGTCAGCTGTTCATGCTCCTCAGGAACCTTGCCCTGATGCTTTTCGACCAGCATCTGAGCCAGTCCCATCAGATAGCGCGTCTTGGAGTTTCCAAAGCTGACGGACTTAATCAGCTCATATATTTCTTCGCTTGTTCCTTTAGCCAAAGCATGCGCATCCGGAAAACGATCAAACAATGCCAGAGTCACAATGTTGACCCGCTTATCGGTACATTGCGCCGATAGCACTACGGCGACCAGCAGCTCAAAAGGATTGCTATATTTTAGCTCCGTGACCGGAACCGGAATCGCTTCGGCAAACCATTCCTGTGCAAAGCGATATTTCTCTTTTAAGGTCAAGCCTGTATGCTAATCGGGCGTCTATAAATATCTGTTCTGAAGCAGATAATTCTGCGCATAGTCCCTGATTCCCTCGCGCAGGCTCTGGAAAGGACGGTCATATCCGATATTGCGGAGCTTATGCATATCAGCCTGTGTGTAGTACTGATACGTCATCCGGATGTCATCCGGTGTATCTATAAAGCTGATATTTTCTGGAATACTCATTGCCTCGAATACGGATCGGGACAGCTCAAGGAAGGTCTCCGCATGGCCTGTTCCGAGATTGTAGATTCCGCAATCATTGCGGCGGCGGTGGTGCATGAGGAACATCAGGACATCGCAGACATCCTTCACATAGACGAAATCGCGCTTTTGCTCGCCGTCTTTGAAATCTGATCGGTGCGATTTGAAAAGCTTCATGCTTCCGGATTCATGAATCTGCTGAAAGGCATGATAGACCACGGAGGCCATACGTCCCTTGTGATACTCATTCGGGCCATATACGTTGAAGAATTTGAGTCCGGCCCAGAAATACGGATGATCTGTCTGCGCCAGTGCCCACTTGTCAAAGTCATTTTTTGACTCTCCGTACGGATTCAGCGGCTGCAGGATATTGCACAGCTCGTGATTATCGTTATAGCCGAGGCTTCCGTCTCCATAGGTAGCTGCCGATGAAGCATAGACTAAGGCTATTCCGTATTTGGCACAGGCCAGCCAGACCGCTTTGGAATAATTGAGGTTCAGGGCATCGAATACTTCTTTGCTTTGCTCCGTAGTATCCGTACGGGCACCAAGATGGAATACAAACTGCACCTGCTCATGATGCAGTGCCAGCCATTGGATGAGGTGATCGCGCTCTATTTTGTTGGTAATAGCCTTGTTGTCGAGGTTCGGCCATTTGTCAGGACGGTCAAACAGATCCACAGCGATAATATCTTTATACCCTTCCGATATAAGCTTTCCAATAAATGCCGATCCAATAAATCCGGCGGCTCCCGTTACTACAATCATAAGAAACTAAAACAGAGGTACAATCGGGGAGCGAAATTGTTTCCCGAATGCGCAAAATTATGGAAAAGAATAAGCGGAAGCCAAAAATATGACATCTGGCAGAGCCGATGAATTGCCCTATCTTTGCAGGCCGAGCAATTATGGCAATAGACCAGCTACACGATGCGCCTGAAATGACTTTCCTCGATCATATCGAGGCCCTGCGATGGCATCTGATCCGTGCTGCCGGAGCTATTGTCGCTTTAGCCATTATCGCGTTCTTTTTCAAGGACTTTATCTTTGATGGCATCTTCCTCGGACCTGCCAAGACGAGCTTCTGGACGTATCGAATTCTGTGTCAGTATTTTCCAGAAAGCCTTTGTGTCCATGATATCGGATTCAAGCTCATCAATACAGAGATGTCCGGACAGTTTTCCATGCACATCATGACTTCCATGACGACCGGAGTCGTACTCGGATTTCCGTATCTGCTGTTTGAGCTATGGAGCTTTATAAAGCCCGCTCTGAGCCTCAATGAACAAAAATTTTCGCGCGGTATTGCATTCTATGCAACGCTTTTATTCGCGATAGGACTTGTTTTCGGATATTACTTCGTTACCCCGACCTCTATCCAGTTCCTCGGATCGTATCGTGTTAGTGATCAGGTAGAGAACCTGATCAATATGGAGAGCTATCTGGATTCGGTGGTCATGCTCAGCTTTTGCTCGGCACTGGTCTTCGAGCTGCCGATGGTTATCTATTTCCTTTCCAAAGCCGGAATCATTACGCCGCAGCTGATGCGTAAATTCCGCAAGCATGCCGTTCTGGTGATCCTCATTATCTCGGCAGTGATTACTCCGGGCACGGATATTACTTCCCAAATGGTGCTTGCTATTCCTTTTATGATCCTGTATGAGGTAAGTATCCTGGTCTCTGCCAGAGTCAATACCCGCCGCCTGAAGCGCATGGCCGCTCTGGATGCCGAGTAGATAAATAGCTAAGCAGCAAGGATCAGGAAATATCTCCCTCTAATTCTTTAATTCACTACAAGCTGTTGTCAGATAGGGTAGTCTGTGTTCCTATGCCAGTTCAGTGAACACAGATCCTGCATTCCAGGCAGATTCCCTAAGCTCAAGCTCCAGTTCCGCTGCGCGTGCCGCAACAGCCTCATCGGAGTAATATTCAATGATCTCATTAAGGGTCTCGAGCAGAATCGAGGATTTTGGCTGCCGTACAAGCTTTTCCCGGAAGGGTTTGAAATGGGAAAATCCTTTGAAGTAAGAATGATAATGCCTTCTCATTTCCAGCACACCGAGGACTTCTCCTTTCCATTTGAGTGAGGAAATCAGATGCCTCCGGCAGATTTCCACGCGCTCCGGCAGGCTCGGCGGCGCCAGATGCGTTCCGGTCTCCATAAAATGCCTGATCTCATTGAATATCCAGGGATAGCCGATGGCTGCACGGCCGATCATAATTCCATCTACGCCATAGCGATTGCGATACTCCAGGGCTTTCTCGGGCGTATCGATATCTCCATTGCCAAAAATCGGAATATGGATGCGCGGATTATTCTTCACCTCGCCGATCAGCCTCCAGTCAGCTGAGCCTTTGTACATCTGTACGCGTGTCCTTCCGTGGATAGTAAGTGCCTCGATGCCAATATCTTGCAGGCGCTCGGCAACTTCGAGGATGTTTTTTGTGGACTCATCCCAGCCCAGCCGCGTTTTCACTGTCACCGGAAGATGTGTGGACTCCACAATAGCCTTCGTCATTTCTACCATCTTCGGAATATTTTTCAGAATACCGGATCCGGCTCCCTTGCAAGCCACCGCCTTCACCGGACAGCCGTAGTTAATATCAATGAGATCCGGACCAACTTCCGTAGCAATGATCGTGGATTCGCGCATGGATTCTATGTCGCTGCCGAATATCTGGATACCGATAGGCCGCTCTTCTTCAAAGATGTCGAGCTTTTTCCGGCTCTTGGCCGCCGCGCGGATCAGTCCCTCAGAGGAGATAAACTCCGTGTACATCATGTCTGCTCCGCCGTATTTGCAAACGGCACGGAATGGCGGATCACTCACGTCCTCCATCGGTGCGAGGAGCAAGGGGAAAGCGCCCAATTCTATATTTCTTATTTTGACCATGCTCTGGTGATTCAGCAATCATATCAAAGTTACGAAATTTATAGGCTCAGGTGCATATTTTCAGCACATAGACCAGGAATTGACAGAATTTACTGACTGTTCAAAGGATCATTTCCGCTGTCAATTTTGTAATATTGTACTGATGTCCGTCAATAAGGTGATATTAATGGGGAACCTCGGGCGGGATCCCGAGCTGAAGTACGTCTCGCAAAACCATCCGGTCGCTCGATTCAGTTTGGCTACTTCAGAGATTTACACAGATCGTGAAGGAGCCAGCCGCGAAGCCGTGGAGTGGCATCAGATTGCTGCCTGGCGCGAGCTTGCCGAGTGGGCTTCTGCGCATCTGTCCAAAGGCGCGCTGGTATATATTGAGGGGAAGCTCCGTACCAGTTCCTGGGAGGACAAGCGCGGTACGATTCATAAGCAGACCGAGGTTGTAGCCGATAATATCCGCATCCTCTCCATGCCCCAGCAATATCCGGAAAAAGCCGAATCCATGCGCATCAGCACTGACTTTCCCGAAACGCCGAAGCAACCCCTGATCAATGCTCAGGAAGAGCTGAACTTATCTATTGATGAGCTGTTACCATTTTAGCATGATTCCCAAGGATACATTATCTTTGACCTTCCGATTGGATGCGCTTAGCCGGCCTGTGGCCATATCTATCACCAACCTGATCTGCATTGAATAACTCTGACGGAGACCCCGATTCGTACACGACCTTCCTCGCTCAGGCAGCAACGGAGGCGATGCCACATGCTACCGGATTCAGTTCCAATACAGCCATTGAGCTGGTGGTCTTCCTGGCACTTATCGCAGCCTCGGCGCTGGTATCCGGATCAGAATCTGCCTTCTTTTCCCTCAAAAACTCCCAGCTGATTCAGCTTCAGGAGCAGGAAAAGCCCAATAGCAAGCTTATTATCCGCATGCTGGAGCAGCCCAAACGTCTGCTCGCTACCATCCTGATTGTCAATACGCTCATTAGTATTGCCATATCTATCATTGCAGCGGATATTACCAAATCTCTGCTCGGAGGGCAGCCGGAGTATATTCAGTTCCTTGTGGAGGTAATCGCGGTAACCTTCACGCTCGTTCTCCTCGGAGAGATTACGCCGAAAGTATATGCTGCACAGCATAATGTGTCCTTTGCCGGACTGATGGCGCTTCCTATGAAAATCATGGGACAGTTTTTTACTCCGCTGAGCTATCTCCTGATTCAGAGCACGTATTTGCTGGAAAAGCTCGTTAATAATAGAGGACACAACGTCAAGCTTGATGAGATCAAGCAGGCCATCGAGATGACGGCTTCTCCGCATTCTACCAAAGAAGAAAAGCAGATACTTCAGGGGATTGTCAGCTTCTCGAATACGAATGTCCGCCAGGCCATGACTTCCCGCGTGGATATGATGGCTGTGGAATATGTCATTACTTTTACCCAGCTGCGTGCCTTTATCAATGAAAATCGCTATAGCCGTATTCCCGTGTATGAAGGTGATGTAGATTGCATCAAGGGAGTTCTATATATCAAGGATCTGGTGGCGCATCTGAATGCCGGAGATGATTTTGAGTGGCAGACAATTATCCGCCCTCCGTATTTTGTTCCGGAGACGAAAATGATCGATGACCTGTTGCAGGAATTTCAGCAGCGGAAAATCCACTTGGCTACTGTTGTAGATGAATATGGAGGTACTTCCGGAATTATTACGATGGAGGATATTCTCGAGGAAATTGTAGGCGATATCCGGGATGAATTTGACGACGACGAAGAAATCCAGTACGATAAGCTCTCCGAGAATGTCTATGTATTCAACGGAAAGGCATCGCTCAATGATGTAGAGCGGGTGCTCAGCCTTGAGGACGAGCTGGAGGATATCCGCGGAGAGGCCGAAACCCTGGGCGGACTGGTCACGGAGCTATGCAAGCGCATTCCCCGCACCGGAGAAGTGCTTGTTCATGAGCGATTTGTCTTCGAGATTGAGTCCGCTGATAAAAAGCGTGTCCGTCGTGTGAAGATCACGATTCAGACGGCTATTAAATCCCGCAACAGCTCCGAAGATGAGGATGAGTAAGATGTCACCCTGCTAATTGTAAATAGATTTTGATAGAGTCGTAGAGAGAAATATATGATGTATTACAGGCGGAAAATTATACTAGCGCTGATAGAAGAATTTGGTAATGAAGTAGAAGCACTAAAACTGTCCAAACTACTTTTTCTTTTTACGAGGC
Organism: Bacteroidia bacterium; assembly: GCA_038231115.1. Taxonomy (GTDB): domain Bacteria; phylum Bacteroidota; class Bacteroidia; order CAILMK01; family CAILMK01; genus JBBRLW01. The sequence continues at coordinate 5,815 of JBBRLW010000021.1, read as the reverse complement.
AGCAGGAAATAGCTTCTTTTGATTTTGTTCCATACAAATTCGGGTGTTTTTCATTTATTGCACAGCATGATCTAAACACACTTAAATCTTTGGGATTTGTAGAGGAAAAGGAAAATTCCTGGGCTCTCAAATCTTTGGGATACTCTAAGTACTTGAACCCGAAAGATAAGAAGATACTCGAAAAGTTAAAAAACGATTTTCATACTTTTTCTGCTAAAGATCTTATCCGATATACGTACGAGGGCTTCCCATATTATACTCTCAACAGCACAATAGCTGAAAATTATATTTCAAAAGAGGCGATCAAGAGAAATAAGGAAATATGGTGTACGCAAACTTCAGAAGTCGTTTTTACAATCGGATATGAAGGGAAAGGGTTAGATCATTACTTGAATCATCTTATTCAAAATCAGGTTAATGCGCTATATGATGTACGTAAAAATGCTTATAGTATGAAATATGGCTTTTCCCGACATCAACTCTTAGCAGCCTGTAAAAATGTAGGAATTGAATACATACATCTTCCTCAATTCGGAATTGAGTCAAATAAAAGACAAAATCTTAATTCACCAGATGACTATGCTAATCTATTTATCGGTTACGATGATCAACTGGATAAGATGAACGACGATTTGAATTCACTTAAGGAGTCTATACACTCGCGTCATAGAGTAGCACTTACATGTTTTGAACACGATCAATGTAATTGCCATAGGGGACGACTTTCACTAAAACTTTCTCAGTTAAAAGGTTGGAATATACCTATTCATCATATCTAAATAATGGTTGAAAGGCTAAGAATAAAAGTACTCATAACCGTAAAAACATATCCCAGTTTATCAGTCAAATATGATGAGCTGGTATGCACTGCAGGTTTTAGAGAGAATGGAGAATGGATAAGATTATATCCGATCCCATTCCGTAAACTAAATCAGGAAGCGCAGTATAGCAAATATCAATGGATAGAACTGGACGTTGTAAAGAACACATCTGATTTCCGTAAAGAGAGCTATAAACCTATTGAGCCGGATAAAATTTCAATAGGTGATGAGATCAAACCGGATGGCAAAGACTGGCACAAACGCCGAGAAATCTGTTTAAAAAAAGTTTACAATGACTTGGAAAGTCTAATTTTGGAGGCAAAGAATGAACATATTCTTACATCTTTAGCAACTTTTAAACCGTCAAAACTTATTGATTTTAAAGTCAAAAGAGTTATAGATGACTGGGATCAGGATAAACTGAATCAGTTGATAGCTGAAAGAAGGCAGCTAAATCTTTTTGAAGAAAAGCTCCAGCCTATTGATATAGTAAACAAGCTTCCCTATAAATTTTCCTACACTTTTGAAGACATTAAAGGCAAGCAATCCACTCTTATGATTGAAGATTGGGAAATAGGAGCCTTATATTGGAAGAGTTTTCAAAATTCTCACGATGAAGCAAAGGCTGTAGAGGATGTTCGTAAAAAATACTGGGATGAATTTACAAAAAGGGATATTTATCTGTTCCTTGGCACAACCAAGGAACACCATCTTAAGAGCAGAAATCCGTTTATTATAATTGGGGTATTTTATCCTTCCCATACTCCCCCATCATTATTTTAAGGTTCTTATTAAATCGTCCCTTCTGGTACCCCTGCTATCATTAAGCACTTATGTTCAGGAAAATACTACTTTACGTCGTTGGATTTATGGTCAGCCTGCTGATCATTTATAGCAGCTATTACTACCGGAATCATCGATATACCGTAGGCGGATTTGTGGCCGATGCGGATACCACACATCATATCCTGATGCGCCCGCATCCGTACGAGCCATCAGGAGATAATTCCCTGATCTACTCTGCAGGGATTATTAATGCCCTCAGCAACGCCAAAATTCCGATGCAGGCTGCCGCGCAGCAGGAGTTCCGCAAGCTGATGCCGGAAAGCTGCTTCACCGGAGGCGCCGGAGTATGGTCGGAGGCGATGGAAGAAAAATCAGATAGGGATGTGATGTCCAAGTTCAGAGGACATCCGCCGCTTCAATTTTCTGGACTGAAAACAGGGGAGCGCTTATTATTCAGCTATGTATATCGTAATGTGGAGCTTCCCCAGGGATTTGAGACCATAGAATCCGATCTTGATTTTGCAGGTGCTAAAGTTCGCTATATCCGTTACCGTAGGGATCAAGCGGAGCAGGGCGCCAAAGATCCGGTGAGCGTATATATTTCAGAGGATAAAAAAGTATATGCCCTCAAAGTTCTGCTGTACGAAGGCGATGAAGCCTGGTACTACCATGCGGATGGGCTGGTCGATATTGTCAATAGCTGGAAGGCCTGCCAGAAGATGATCCGCCTCGGGCATCCGGCAGTGCTGGACAAGAATTTTTTTCTGCTGGTTCCGGAGCTGGATATGTTCCTGACCAAGACATACACGCCGGCGGAGCTTGCCGAATGGTTTCAGCCGCAGCGTACGGATTTCAAGCGCATAGAAGACAGAATTAAGCTGAAAGTCAGCGCACAAGCCAATAAAGGCGCCGGAAAGCCGGACATCAGTAAAGGACTATTTTTTAATAGAACGTGTCTCTTTGCATTGGTGAAGAAAAATTCAGCCTTCCCTTATCTGGCTGTTCTGATGAACCATCCCGAGCTGTTAGTGCGCAAGTAAGGCATCCGGCCAGGCGGTTCGGGTATAGATATTCCGATATTCCAAAGGAGAAAGTCCGGTAATTTTTTTGAACAGTACACGGAAGGCTTTGGCGTCCGTATAGCCCAGTCCGTACATAACCTCGTTGATATTTTTCTGTCCTGATTCAAACTGGCGCTTCGCGGCTTCTACTTTAATCCGGTGGATATACTCCAGTACGGAGTTATTCGTGGCAGATTTGAACCGCCGCTCGAAGCTCCGCCTGCCCATAGCGACCAGCTCCGCGAGATCATCTACCAAAATCCGGTCGTGGATATGCTGCTCTATGTAGTTCTGCGCCTTGAGAATCGGGCTGTCCTGATGGCTCTTCTGTCCCCGGAACATGGCAAAGGAATTCTGACTTTCGCGTCCCATGTCGATGGCAAAATACTTGGATGCCAGAATCGCCATCTCGCGGTCGGTATATTTTTCTACGAGATGCAGCAGCAGATTCCAGTAAGAATTAGCCCCTCCGCTGGAATACAGCCGATCTGAGTAGGTAATAATATTTCCGTCTACTACTTCTACCAATGGAAACATCTCCCGAAACTGGTTCTGAAATCCCCAGTGTGTGGAGCATTTCCGACCATTGAGCAATCCTGTCGCGCCAAGCAGAAAAGCACCGACGCACAAAGAAGCGATCTCCGATCCTTTTCGGTATTGTTCTGTAATCCAGGGGATCAGATGTCGGTTGGCTTCGATGGCCAGAGCCATATCACCGGCGAGCGCAGGGATAATGACCAAATCACTATCTATATCCTCGCTGATCAGGCGGTTTACGTGGACGGAAAATCCAGCCATAAGGGATATATCGGGTTTAATTCCAATGAGCTGAATATCAAATACCGGATCCTTTCCGGCTGTTATCAAAAACTGATTTACCGCGCTAAATATATATTGCGGATCGGCTATGGCCTGCATGACTGACTGTTCTGGTACTAATATGCTTATCCGGATCATAGTACTGCAAGTTAGGGAAAATGAAGAGAATGTCGCAAAACACCTCAAAGCTGACATTTTTCCCATCTCCAAAATCAGTTTTTCCTTAGCATCTTTGCTTTATCAATTTTAAACGAAAAGAATATGAATCAACTGGAAATTGTAGAGAAAATCCATGCTTCGGCAAAGAAAGTATGGCAGGTATTATGGAGCGATGCATCGTACAGAATGTGGACAGCACCCTTTCATGAAGGCTCATACGCAGTGACGGACTGGAAAGAAGGAAGCCGCGTCCTTTTTCTGGGACCAGACGGATCCGGAATGTTCAGCGAGATTAGCGTGAGCCGTCCATACGAGTACATCGAGTTCACGCATCTGGGTGCTATGAAAAACTTTGAGGAGCAGGCCCCATCAGAAGAGACCAAAGCCTGGGTAGGCATGAAAGAAATTTACAGCCTGCATGAGGAAGGTGGCATGACGACCCTTACCGTAAATATTGCAGCCGAAGGTGAAATGGCCGACTTCTTTAAAGACATATTTCCGAAAGCACTGGCGATAGTCAAAGAACTATCAGAGCAGACTCTGTCACTTATGGTGGAGTCAGAAATTGAGGCACCCGTAGAGAAGGTCTGGACATACTTTACAGCTCCAGAGCATATTATGCAATGGAATCAGGCTTCTGATGACTGGCATACGCCGCACGCGGAAAATGATTTGAGAACGGGCGGGAAATTCCTCAGCCGGATGGCGGCCAAAGACGGCAGCTTCAGCTTTGATTTTGAGGGTATCTATGATAGCGTTGTACCCGCAGAGTCCCTTGCTTACACACTTGGTGACAATAGAAAAGTAAGCGTGAATTTCAACAGCACCGGAAACAAGACTACTGTCAGCGAGACATTTGATGCCGAGACTGAAAATGCTCCGGAGTTTCAGCAGCAGGGATGGCAGCTGATCCTAAATAACTTCAAGAAATATGTTGAAAACAATTAGTACATCGCAGAATTAATCTTCTAACAAAATAAGCAGATATGAAAAACAGGAAAATCTTATACTGGGTCATTACCGGATTGTTTTCAGCATTTATGCTATTTACAGCCATACCGGATGTCATGCTCAATCCCGAGGCGGTGAAATTCATGCACCATCTGGGATATCCGGATTACTTCACCGTCTTTATAGGCGTGGCGAAGATCCTCGGATCCATAGCCATCCTTATTCCCGGATTTCCGCGCATCAGGGAATGGGCGTATGCAGGGCTGGCATTCGATCTGATGGGTGCCACCTACTCTATGCTATCAGTGGAAGGGCTACAGCCCACGATGCTGTTTATGATCCTCCCCATAACTTTGCTGGTGATATCGTACCGCCTTTCCCATACCATAAATACGGGAAAGGTTATGGAGCAGGGTGCATCCGCACCTGATTATGCTACGACACGATAGCAGATAGCACCCTTCCACATAAGCAATCAATACTTCAAAGCCAGCATGGATCGGCGGACAAAAATCCTGACAACAGCGGTTTTGTCTGTTTGTGCTATTACAATTTTGTGCTTTAATTTACCTATTTGGCCAAGTAAAGTACAACATTTTGCCTATGCGTTCCCTATGTCGGTCGTTATTGGAAGAGCACTTTTTAGCTCTGCTACGGGATATGAACTGTCTGATGACAAGCTGACAATAATAACACGCGTAAAAAATAATAGTATCGCACGTGATGACATTCATTCGTTTGCTTCCCATGTTCCTACTGGGCGTCTATTGAAAATGCTTCGATTCGGGGGTTTATTTGGTTACTACGGAGTGTATCCAGGTTCAGAATCCGGAAAAGTGACGATGTATGCCACGCGTAAGGATAATATGATCATCATCCAGCTTAGGTCCGGGGAGAAGTGTGCGCTTAGTCCTGACGATACCGAGGGCTTTCTTGCAGCGCTCCAGAGACAATCAAAGTAGGGAAGGGTAGCGGGCAGGTTCAGCCTTCGGTAGCCAGTCCTTATCTTTGTTTCTGAAGATTTTGAGCAGCATTCTACGCAGTATATTTCCGCCGGCACTTCGCCTGCTGGCCAGTATGATCCTATTGATTTCCGGACGCTGTCTGGCCAGTCCATTTGATAGCGCCTCAGCGCCTGCCCAAGCTACTCAGCGTCCCTTTGTGGTGCAGGGAGGCTACCTCTATCTGGATACCGTTACAGGCGATAAGGCTGGGAAT